>JAFWWR010000236.1 GCA_017518025.1 Clostridia bacterium | reverse complement strand
GTCTCAAAATGATTATGAGACTGTATCTGCTATTTTTGTATAATAAAAATCTATTTCTCCATCATCCACCGGTTTTTTGCACTTTTTCTTTTCTATGAAAAGAAAACCTGCACTAAAAGAAAAGTCGGAAGGGGGACCGAGCCCGCTTTATCCGCTCGGACGAACCGGAGCAGAGCTCCGACAACGTCCTCGCGGGCGGCTCTCGCTCCCCCCTCCACCCCCATTGGTTTCGCGCGTCAGCCGTCCTGAAACCCAACTTACATGTATTCGCGCACGGCTCGAATACTAAATCGAGCGTTGTATTGCTCTGTTTTTCACATCATCGCGGTTTCGTTATCGGAGAGCGATTGAAAGAGAAAGCGGGTGGTCGAAAACGCCTTCGCCCGGAGACGGTGAAACGGCGGCGGGGACGGTCGGAACGGTTTGTTTGAAAAAGGGGAGAATCCGCGCGAGGCGGGACTCTCCCCTTTGTTATTGTCGGCTCCGCTCTTATCTCACGAACAGCTTCGAGATCAGGAATGCGGGGATGAGCCACACCGCCTGATACGCGGCCACGAGCAGCGAACTCAGATGGCCGAGGCCGCCCGTGATGGACATGAGCAGCACGACGAGGCCGCCGATGATCGACGAGACGATGCCCAGCGCCACGCAGTCGCGCTTGGTCCTCACGGTGTTGTCGCAGCAGGGGATGATCTGGAGGAGCGACTTCGGAGAGCCGCTTGCCACGAGGCCGCTGTCCGCTCTCTCGGAGACGGAGTCCACCTCGCTCTCCTCCCTGTATCTCACCACCTTCACCGGCGGATCCTTCAGGTCGGTCTTGGAGGCGATCATATCCTCGTTGATGTTCGGGTCGAAGGTGCGGACGCACATATACATTCCGCTGTCGCCGAACTGCTTCAGCACCGGCTCGATGTCCGTGTCGAGGTCGTATTTTATATACAGCTTCGACACCAGCTTGTCCTCGCGGACCATATACATTATGCTCATCTCGTCGGAGAAGTCCACGTCGTCCACGGCCACCTCTTCGGGGATGGCGACGCCGCGGCGGCGCAGTTCCTCGTACTCGCCGAACAGGATGTTCACCCCGTCCACCACGGTGGCGAGGTAGCCACGGTCGGCGTCCGCGATCTCCACTCTCTCGGACTTGGTCATGTCCATGGTGGCGATCTCGAATATGTCCGCCAGCGGCCCGCCCGCGTGGGCGAACACGCTTGCCGCGTAGTAGAGGACGCGGTCGATCCTTGCGTTGTTGTAGATCCTGATGTTCTGTACCTTCACTCCCACGGACGGGAAGATGTTGTCGTCGTCGAAGGCCACCACGGACGCGTCCGCGTATTCGTTGAGGGACACGTCGCCGACGATGGCGCTGTCATAGGACTTGGCCACTCCCGCGGCGCGGAAGAAGGGATAGCTGAAGGTGAGGAAAGCGGAGATGGGCACCAGGGCGAGGATCAGCAGCAACGCCACGGTGACGGCGCCTCTCACGGAGTGCGAATTTATGAGGACGTAGCCGCCGGCAAGGAGCGCCAGGGCCGCGGACACGCTGATGATCGAGACGATGAACGTGTTTTTCGAGGGGTCGGGAGTCCTCATCCTGGTGAAGAAGGAGTCCACGAAGCCGGTCTTTTCGATCTTCATGATCTCGCAGGGCTCGCCGTCCTCGTCCTCGAAGGCGTCCTCGTCGTTCAGGAGCTCGCCCTCGGGCAGGCGGCGCATGACGTACTTTTCGCGGCGGGAGCCCGTCACGTAGAAGGTCTCCATCTCGCGTTTGTTGTCAAGGCGCGCGCAGAAGATCGCCATTGTCACGGCGAGAGCCGCGACTGCGTTGTAGAGCACGGGCTCGTTGCGGGACTCGGCGATGATCGCCATGACGACGGAGTAGACGGTGCAGGCGCCAACGAACACGCTTGTCAGAGTCAAGGCGCCGGGGTTTCCGAGGAACATCCTGCGGAGTCCGGTCTTGATCTCGCGGAAGCCCAGCAGACATACGATAAAGAGGATCTGCAGACTCATCATTATGTAGACCACGGGGTAAGCCGCCGGGTCGAGCACCCCGGAGAACTGCTTCGCGGACCCGGTGAAGAGTTTAGTCAGGGTGGGGATGTTTTCGTATATCAGAAGTATGGCGGTGAAGATCATGGCAAGGACGAGCTTCACGTTGTAGACCTTCGCGTCTCTGCGGTACCCCGCGGCGATGGTCTTCGCCTGCATGGGGTCGGTGAACTCGGGGCAGTCCAGCTTCACGGGCCTGCCGGCGCGCTTTGACGCGCGGTTCCGGTCCGCCATTCTTTTCATTTTTTTGCGGACGCTCTCTTCTTCCTCGGCGTCCTCGAGACCGAACGCGATACGGAGATTGAGGTCGGTGGAGCCCATCCTCGGCGAATTCTCGTCGGGCTCCATCTCGCCCGCCTCGAAGTCTTCCGCCGCGGGGGATTCGCTGTCCGGATCCGGGCGCTCCTCCCCGTCCGGGTCGGCGACGTCGGCGACGATGTTCGCGGTGTGCTCCGCCGTCTCGTCGACGACCTCTTCGGTCTCCGCGACGGCCTCTTCGGCTTCCGCTGCGACCTCTTCGGCTTCCGCGACGACCTCTTCGGCCTCCGCGGAGAGCTCCTCGGTCACGGGCGCCTCCGCGGGGATCTCCTCCTCCGCCTCCGGCATCCCGATAACGTCCTCTTCCGTCCGGCGTCTCGGGCGGCCTCTGCGGCGGCGCGGCGCAGGAGCGGGCTCCTCCGCCGGCTCGGCGGGCGTGACGTCCCCGACAAACTCTTCGGGCATGATCTCCGCGGGCGCTTCGGCGCCGTCGCCGGGGAAGACGCCGGGATCTTCCTCCTCCCGGGGCGCCTCTTCGAATTCAAAGCCGAACGGATCGTCGTCGGAGACTGCCTCCGCGCCGTCCGGGACTATTTTTTCCTCCTCGTCGGTCTCGGGCCGGAACAGCTTGCTGAAGAAGCTGTCGCGGTTTCCCTCGTCGCCAGTCGGATGTTTCTTTGACATATTTCAGTCCTCCAATCGGATGATTGCGTTACTCTTTTCCGGCCCCGCCGGTCCTTTGCATTCTCGCGGCGTGGCACACAAGCACGGACGCCGCCGTTGATACGTTGAGTGAGTTGACCTTGCCGTACATGGGGATCGACACGGTGTAGTCGCAGCTGCGCTTCACCAGATCCGACACGCCGCGCCCCTCGCTTCCGAGGACGATGGCGGCCGGCCGGTCAAAATCCGTTTCGTAGTACGGCACGCCGTCCGCCTCCGCGGCGTAGGTCCAGATCCCCTCTTCTTTCAGGCGTTCGATCAGGGTGGGGATGTTCGCCACTCTCGCCACGGGAACGTATTCCACGGCTCCGGCTGACGCCTTCGCCACCGTGGGGGTCAGCCCCACGGAACGCCTCTTCGGGATGATGACCCCGTGGGCTCCGGCGCATTCCGCCACGCGGATCACCGCGCCCAGATTGTGGGGGTCCTCCACGCCGTCGCAGATGACGATGAGCGGAGTCTCTCCCCTCTCCTTTGCCAGGGAGAGGATATCCTCCACCGTGGAGAAATCCTTTGCCGCCGAGAATGCGACCACTCCCTGGTGGCGCACCCCGGGGCACAGAGAATCGAGTCTGTCCCAGTCGGCGTCCGCGACGGGCACGCCCGCGCTTTTCGCCAGATCCACGATCTCGCGGACCCTGGCGTCGCCCCGGGCGGCGAAGAGCTTGTCCACGCTACGTCCCGAGAGGAGCAGTTCGCGCACCGCGTTCCTTCCCGCCGTCACGCCCTCCGGCGGACGTTTGTTTTCATGATCCATTTGACGCTCTCATATCATGTGATGTGGAGGCGCCGCTTTTTGCGAGCGCCAACAGTACGGTCATTATATTGTATCATATTTTTCCCGTTTTGTATACCCGAAAAATATATTTTATGTAATAATGTATCCCGGCGGGGCGTGCGGACGACGGTTTTCCTTGAATTCCGCCGCGGGATGTGGTAGTATATAGATGAGATAATTCCGACGGAGGACGCGCCATGGAAAAAGGGAAACTGATAGTGATGGAAGGAGCCGGGGACGGCATCGGAAAGACCACCCAGGTGATGCTTCTGACCGAGAAGTTCGCCGCGGCGGGGGTGCCGCTGTACCGACACCACTTCCCCAGCTACGGAACGGTGCAGGGAGCCCCGGTGGAGGAGTACCTCCGCGGCGCCTACGGCGACCCGAAGACCCTTTCCCCCTATTTCGTGAACGGACTTTACGCCCTGGACCGCGCGGTGACGTTCCGCACGCTGCTGGGGGAGAAGCTCGACTCAGGCATGACGGTCCTGCTGGACCGGTACGTCACGTCGAGTCTCATATACCAGTCCGCCATGATGGACGACGAGGCGGAAAAGCGGGAGTTCGTCCGCTACGTGACGGAATACGAGTACGGCCGCCTGGGGATCCCGGAGCCGGACGCGGTGGTGTTCCTCCACGTCCCGCCGGAGGTGTCGGCGAAGCTCCGGGCGGCGCGGAACGGCGGCGAGGCGGACGCCCACGAGGCGGACGGCGAGTTCATGAGGCGGGTGTACGAAAACTCGCTCTTTATGGCGGATCTGCTGGGCTGGAGCCGGGTGGAGTGCGCTCCCGGCGGCGTCATGCGGACGCCGGAGGACATCGGCGACGAGATCGCGGCGCTGGTGGGACCGGAGGTGGCGGGATGACGGACAGAGAGATCGCCCTCACGACGCCGATACCGTCGCTGGCGTATCTCGGGGACGCGGTCTACGAGGTCATGGTGCGGGAGCGGCTGGTGCGCCGCGGGGTGAAGAGCCCCAGCGTGCAGTCCCTCGAATACGTGACCGCGGGGTCCCAGTCGGACGCCGTGGAGCGGATACTGCCCCACCTGACGGACGAGGAGGCGGATCTGTTCCGCCGTGGCAGGAACGACCACCATTCGGCGGTGCCGAAGCACGCCGCGCCGGCGCAGTACAGGCGCGCCACGGGGCTGGAAGCCCTGTTCGGATTTTTGTATCTCGCGGGGGAGATCGCCCGGCTGCGCGAGCTGTTCGGGCTGGCTTTCCCGGAGGAATAAAGAAGGCAAGCTTATGCCGGTTCATAAAAAGGAGGAAACAGTATGCCTTACATTGAGATAGACACCAACGTGACGGGGATCGCCCCGGAGAGGATCGAGAAAAAGATGGGACGGGCGATCGGGCTTTTGCCCGGAAAGACCGAGCGGTGGCTCATGGTCCGCGTGGTCGAGGGCCAGAGGATGGCTTTCGCCGGGGGTGCGGAGCCCTGCGCTCTGGTTACGGTCAGTCTGTTCGGCAGGTCTTCGGAGGAGGCGTATTCCGCCGTCACCGCCGAGGTAACGAGGATCGTGGCGGACGAGACGGGGATCCCCGCCGACAGGATCTACGTGAAGTTCGAAGAAGTGTCGACCTGGGGCTGGTCGGGCTCGAATTTCTGAGACGCGTCCCGGCGGGAGACGCGCGCGAGAGGAGTAAAACATGAGTTTCAAAGAGATTTCGCCCTATGAGCTTGAGGGCAACTTCATTGACCGGATCGGGAACGGCTGGATGCTGGTCACCGCTGCGAAGGAAGGCGCCGCGTCGGGCGACCCCTGCGGCACGACGTACAACACCATGACCGCCAGCTGGGGCGGGACGGGCGTGCTGTGGGGCAGACCCGTGGCGTTCGTCTTCATCAGACCGGAGAGGCACACGTTTTCCTTCACGGAGGAGAGCGACCTGATGACGCTTTCGTTCTTCGGGGAGGAGTACAGAAAGGCGCTGGCGTTCTGCGGAGCGAAAAGCGGCCGGGACGTGGATAAGGCGGCGGAGTGCGGCCTGACTCCCGTCTTTGAGGAGACGGACGACGGGACCGCCGCGTATTTCGACGAGGCGGATACGGTCCTCGTGACGCGGAAACTGTACGCGAGACCGCTCGACCGCGAGTCCTTCACGGATCCGTCCTGCCTCGGCTTCTACGAGAACGCGGGCCTGCATACGGTCTACGTCTGCGAGATCGAAAAGGCGCTGGTGAAATGATAACGCGTGGGTCTTTTGAAAAGCGCCCCCACACCCCCTGAAACTTTTTGAAAAAGGCGCGAAATACTTCGCGCCTTGGTTTTTTGAAAAGACATCCCCTCATAGTAATACATCAACGTCCCTAATACTCCCCTATAAGGGAGCCCTGAACAAGTCTATACTTTGGCTTTCCCGATAACGTCCCGCTGTGACGACGCGAACGGAGCAATACAACTAACGATTTTGTATTCGGGCAGGCCGCCACAGTCGCTCTCCGATAACGAAACCGCGATGATGGGAGAGACAGATGTTTACAACTGACACTTTTAGTATTCGGGCAGGACGCGGGGGAGTGAGCCGACCGCTGCCGGTGGCGGGCTCCCCCTCATCCGGGTCCTTCGGACCCACCTTCCCCTCCAGGGGGAAGGCTTTTTTCGACCGCCC
>JAFWWR010000235.1 GCA_017518025.1 Clostridia bacterium | reverse complement strand
TCCCTCGAGCGCCTTTCCTACACCCTTGAGGAGAAGGACGGCGACCTCGTTCTGACTTTGTTCTCACGCTACGCCGTGGACCACGCGGCGGAGATAATCCGCGCCGAGATCGCAAAGAGAGCGGCGTTTACCGTCCCGACGGGCTTTTCAACGACGGGCACGTTCCTGCTTCAGGAGGCGACTTCCTCCGACGGCCTTGAATTCCTCTGCGAGACCGACAAAAACCCCGTCTCGTACAGAACGGGGGAGCAGGTGACCTTCCGCGGATCGCTGCTCAGGAACGGACGGCTCGTCAGCGTGCCGAAAATGTCCTGGGAATACAGAGACGACGCGGGAAAGTTCAAAACGGGCGTGGAGGAGGGATACTCCGGCCAGATCATCGTTCAGGTGCAGGGCTGTTCCGTTCCCGGAGCCGGCAGGATGAACGTTTATCTCTTGTCGAAAAAGGGCTACAGGATCTCCGCTCTGAGCGGGGTCACCATGAACGGCGGCGTGGTATTCGATATCGAAAAGATCGCTCCCGCCGAGGAGGAGCCGGAGGATTTCGACGAATTCTGGGACGGAAAGATGAGCGAGCTTCTGCAGACGGAGCCGGTGGCTGAGGAGTATTACGACGTGGCGGGCCGCGACGGATGGGACGTCTATTCGATCCGTATCAGCAGCCCGTGGGGTTCCGCATACGCTCACGTCACCGTGCCGCAGGGCGCGGAGAGCAGGTCTCTCAAGATCCGCTCGTTCTTTGACGGCTACGGAGTCGGCAGCACCGGCTATAATTTCCATACCGACGCCATCTGCGTCAACGTCAACCCCCACAGCATTGAAAACGACAGGGACGAGAATTACTACGCCGAAAAGAGAGCTCTGCTCGACGGCTTCGGCTTCGATTTCCCGACGAGGGACGAAGGGTACCAGCTCGGCATGCTCATGCGTGATATCCAGGCGATCCGTTTCGTCGAGAAGGAGTTTTCCGATTTGTGGAACGGCGTCGATATCTCCACGAACGGCGGAAGTATGGGCGGTTTCCAGGCCGTCGCGACAGCCGCGCTGTACAAAAAGGTGAATCGCGTGGAAACGAGCATCACCTGGATGTGCGACATGG
This sequence comes from Clostridia bacterium, assembly GCA_017518025.1. Lineage (GTDB taxonomy): Bacteria > Bacillota > Clostridia > Oscillospirales > CAG-272 > RUG11130. The sequence continues at coordinate 7,512 of JAFWWR010000235.1, read as the reverse complement.
GCGGCCAGAGCGGCCGGAGGATCAGCGGATGGTGCCCGGATTATTCGGACGCCGCCGCCTACTACGACTCATGTTACTTTGCCTCACGCGTTACGTGCCCCACGTCGGTCAACTGCGCTCTGGCGGACGACGTTTGCCCCACCTGCGGGCTTTGCGCTCTGTATAACGCCCTGGGAGGCGAAAAGGCGATCGCGTTCAAGCAGAACGCGACCCACGGCTATGGCGGCGGCGCGTATAACACCACCTACACTGTCGTGGGAGATCCCTTGAGTATCGATCCCATGTACCGGGAGATCCCGGTCACCGGCGTGGCGGTATATTTCCCGGAGGACGGCGAGAGGGAACTGACTCCGGAGGAAAAAGAGATCGCCGGGATGACGGCGAAACTCGAAAAAGAGCGGTTTGTCACGGTCGAATTTGTCAACTCCTGGGAGGTAACTGCGGAACTGCTCGAAGGAATGATAAAGGATGCGCTGACCTCGAAATACGGCCTTCCCGAAGACTGCACGGTGGAGGTGTCGCAGGATCAGCTCGGAGAGCTGCAACGGACTTTTTCGGAATGGAGCGCCGGGTCCTCGAACATCGTCAACGTCGAATACACGGTCCGGACCCCGTCCGGAGGACGCGTGGAATCCTTCTACAGGGTGATGTTCAGCAGGATCAATTGATAATGAAAAAGGAAACCGGCCCGTCGGGCCGGTTTCCTTTTTCATTACTGTACCAGATGTCTCTTTATCTTCTTCGAGGTGGTCTTCTCGAATTCCGTATCTCTGAGTTCCACCTTCACCACGTGTTTGAAGGTCGGCAGCTTCTTGTTCATCTCGCCGATCTCCCGCTCCAGCGCGGATCTGATCTCCTCCTCGGGCGTCCCCTCCGGGAACACCTCGGGATCGGGGTAGATTATCGCCACGAGGTCGATCTTCTCGCCCGGGTTGCCCCGGCCTACCACCACGCACTCCCCGACGCCTTTCAGGTGGGAGAGGTATTCCTCGATCTCCTCGGGGAACACGTTTTTGCCGTTTTCCAGAACGATGACGGACTTCTTCCGCCCCGTGATGTAGATGTATCCGTCCCGGTCCATGTAGCCCATGTCGCCGGTGCAGAACCATCCGTCCTCGGTGAACGCCTCGGCGTTGGCTTCTTCGTTGTCGAAGTAGCCGATCATCACGTTGTCGCCCTTGATCTGTATCTCTCCCTCGGGATAGCCGTAGTCGTTCTCCCCGACGGCGTCGATACGCGCCGTGCAGCAGGGGACCGCCGGCCCGACGGAGCCGTATTTCCTCGCGTAGTACGGAGTCACCGCCGCCAGAGGCGAGCACTCGGTGATGCCGTAGCCCTCGTAAATGGAGATGCCGAAGTTCTCGAAGGCCTCGATCATCAGGGGATCCAGCGGCGCGCCGCCGCAGATTATCTTCTCGAGCCGTCCGCCGAAGGCGTCCAGCACGTCGGCAAATATGCGCCGCCGGAAGTCGACTCCCGCCGCCTTCATGGTGCCGGAGGCGATGATGCCGATCTTCAGCTTGTTTTCCTTGCCCTGCTTCTTCGCCTCGCTCCAGATCTTCTTGTGCATGGTGTAGATGAACAGGGGCACAAGGATCAGCGCCGTGGGCTTGAAGTATTTGAAATTCCTCAGCGTGTGGCTGAGGGAATCGTTGATGCAGATGTGCATTCCGTAGATCATCTCGGCGAGGGAGATGGCGAGCTCGTAGGTGTGATGAACGGGGAGCACCGATACCACCACGTCGTCGGGGAAGAAGTCCACGGTCTCCACGGCGGTGGTGGCGACGGAAAAGATGTTCTTCTGCGAGAGCATCACGCACTTGCTGGACCCCGTGGTGCCGGATGTGAACAGCATCTCCGCCATTTTCTCGCGGTCCACGACCGGCGGGTAGTTGTAACCGTTCTCCACCAGCGCGCGCCCTTTTTCGATGATCGAATCGAGCCCCACGACGCGTCCGTCGTCCTCATACTCTCCGGTGAGAGGGATAAAACGGCGGAGGGTGGGATGATTTTCCCGCATTTCCGCGAACTTTTCGTGGAACGATTCGGCATAAGCGATGGCGTCCGCGCTGACCCACTCGAGGAACCGGCCTATCTCCTCGACGGCAAGCTCCCGGTCCATGGGGATTATGACTCCGCCCGAGGCGAGCACCGCCAGGTATACGGCGAACCACTGAGGCGACGTCTCGCCTATGACGGCGACCTTGGCCCCTGCAAGCCCCGCTTCGCGGAGCCCGGCGGCGGTCGCCTTCACGTCTTTCTCAAACTCGGCGTAGGTCACGTCGTGCAGGACGCGCCCCTTCCCGAAATACGAGAAAAGGGTCCGCTCCCCGTGCTCTTTCATGATGGAGAGCAGCTCCAGCACGTCGTAGGCGGGCTGAAATATCCTTTTGGTTTTGGGCTTTTTGTGAACTCTGACTCTGACTTTTTTGTTATTCATGATCGGAACGGCCTCTTTCCGGAGTAATATCGTCACCGTGCCCGTTTTCCGCCTGTATCCGGCGAGGGCACACAAACATTCATTCTATATTATCACAAAACGTTTCTTTTGTCAATGACCCCCGTCAAGGTTGTCCCGTGATCCGGAAGGCAAAAATTGGCGGGGAGGGAACAGATAAAAAACTCGTCTCCCCGGAAAAATAAAAAGCGGCGCCGTCATTGACTCGAAGGCGCGCGTGTGCTACAATTATGTCGTTAAGTGACGGAAAAAGACGAAAGCGAAAGGTGCAAGGCATGGTCATAGATAAAACAGGCGCCACGGTGGCGTACCGGTGTCCCGGGTGCGGGATGACGGTGAAAAGCGTCGTCGGCATCTTCAGTCTCACGGCGGACGCGGTGACGCTGAAGTGTCCCTGCGGCGGCTCCAAGATGGATATACAGTACACGAAGGACAGGAAGGTGCGGCTGACGGTGCCGTGCTTCCTCTGCCCGAATCCTCATTCCTATACGCTCTCCCGCTCCGTTTTCACGGGGGATGGCGCAGTTGGGCTCACCTGCCCCTATTCCGGCGTGGAGATCTGCTTCATCGGGGACGGGGACGACGTTTCGCGGCGTATCGAGGAATCCGACCGGGAGCTTGCCGAGCTTCTCGGCGACGCGGACCCCGCCGATCTCGGTAAGCTGAACGAAGGCGAGCGCACCCTCACCGACCCGCAGGTGCTTGAGATCGTGACCTATGTGGTCCACGAGCTCCGGGACGAGGGAAAACTCTTCTGCGGATGCGAGGACGGCGGCGACTACGAGGTGGAGATAGGCGACGACAGCGTCACCGTGCGGTGCAAAAAGTGCGGCAGGAGCGCCACGGTCCCGGCGAACAGCGTCACCGACGCCCACGCCTTCCTCAACGCGGATTCACTGACGCTGACGTGACAAACGCCCCCGCGGGGGCGTTTTTTGCGCCTTTGACGCAAAAAAATGACGGCTCCGCCGAGCTGTAAGGCGAATTCAATTTAGCTGAAAACCGGAGGTTTTCTATTTAGCTATACGCCCTAAGGCGTATAATTTAGCTGCTTGCCCTCAGGCAAACAATTTAGCTGCGAGCACAAGCGAGCAATTTAGCTTTTCATTACGCCCCACAGGGGCGATTCATGTGCGGCACACGCCGCGCTTTTGTGTTTCAAAACCATTACAACAGATTACCGTTTTGTCAGTCAGCGTCTTTCTGGTATAAATTGCTCGATTTCAGGTATAAACTGCATTTTTTTGAACGAATAAGGCCCGAAAACGCTGTAACACAGAGAAAAACGGTGCAAAAGGGGCCCCTTCCGCCGCCGTTTCATGCGTGGTGCAGCCGATAGGCGAGGTTGTCAAGTAGTACATACTATGGTATAATTACTTTGCATTTAGGACAATGTCCCTTCTCCTTGAAGATCGTGCGAAAGGTTTGAGACATGATAAAGATTGCTGTATGTGATGATGAAAAGGCCGTCACCGACGACATAAAAAAACGAATATCTCAAATCCTGATGCAGGAAAAATATCTCGACGTCGAAACGGAGATTCTGACTGTTCAGAATCCCGGAGAACTGCTGTCTTATGCGAGAGACAATAGCATCGACGTTCTGTTTCTTGACCTCATAATGCCTGAATACGACGGAATCAAAGTAGCGGAGGAATTCTACTCGAGTTTCCCCCACACTTTGATTATTTTTACGTCCGGCTACGAGAACATGGTCTTTTACACGTTGAAATTCCGTCCGTTCCGGTTCGTCCGTAAATCGCATCTGGACGGCGATCTGACCGAAGCTGCCGAATCCGCTCTTGATACCATTCTGTCCTCCGGTAAGAAAATGCTCGTCAAAAACAAGGGGGAAACAGAGGTTCTTCTGATCAGCAAAATAAAATACGTCGAGAAACAGGGCAACTACCTTTTGATTTGCCACGAAGACGCCACGTATAAGATCCGGTCGACATTGTTCGAATTCGAGCCGCGCCTGCAGTACGGCGGGATTATAAAGATAAACTCCGGAATGCTTGTGAACGTGAGGTTCATTTCATCGGTAACGCGAAATACGGTCACGATACGCAACGGGCCCGTTCTCCCCGTTTCCCGAAAGTATCAGAAAAACGTTGAATCATCCTTTATGGACTATGTGAGGAGGCAAACGATATGATCGATATAGCGATCGAATTATCGGCGAATCTGTTTGATGCGTTCCTTGCGATGTTTTTCATCATGAGGATGAGCAAAGCAAAGATCACCCCGTGGTTTTTCGTTGGCGTCGCCCTACATTTCACCGCAACGACACTTTTGTCGCTCGTCAATACCTTCTCTGTTGTCACCTCGATCGTGAATCTTGCGATCATGTTAGCGTATGCGTTCACCCTGAAACAGACGACCCTGTTTCAAAAGATCCTTTACCCGATACTGTTTGAGGCGATCATCATCATTCTGAATACGCTTTTCATAATAGGTATTAGTTTGGTCATGCATACGGAAGTGAACGTGATCCTTTCCCGTGGCGCGGTTCAAAGGTACATCACCATTGTTACAAGTAAGATCCTTCTCCTCGCGATCATAATGCTCATAATACGCATTAACAACAAAAAAGGAAAATTCGGTCTCTTCGATCTTCTGGTTTACCTTGTGCTCCCCACCATATCTACGTTTATCATGTACGTTCTCATGAATATGGGAATGCGCTTCGATCTCGACAAGATCAAACTTCTCGCGGTATGTATGATAGTCGGGGTGGCGTTGATAAATATATTCTTCTACGTAATGTTCAAGAGATTGTCCGAAACGCTTTACGAGGCGTATGAGCTTCGGCTTTTCAATCAGCAGGTAGAGGACCAGAAAAAACTGTACTCAGAAATGAATGACAATTATCTGAAGATAAGTAGGATGAAACACGACATCAACGGTCAACTTGACACCATCGAGGCATTAGTTCGGAATGGGGATGGAGCTACCGCCGACAAAGCACTCGCAGAATTACGGAAACGAGTCGATGAGATAACCGGGCAAATTCGCACCGGGAATTCGACAGTCGATTTTATTATCAATTCAAAACTCGCAGATCATAAGAATTTAAACGTATTTTTGATTAATAATTCCGTAAATGTTGACACGATTGATCCACTCGATCTCGCCTCTTTGATCGGAAATATCATTGACAATGCGCTTGAGGCACTTGCAAACTCAGATGAGAAAAGACTGGAGATCGATTTTTCCACATCGAATGATTACCAAAGCATTGTTGTTAAAAATTCAATTGGGATGTCTGTTTTAGATAATAATCCGGAACTCCACTCAACAAAAAAAGGCCCGGAGATTCACGGACTGGGGACAAAGATCATCCGAGAAACTACTGAGAAATACGGTGGCATTTGCCGGTTCTTTGAAGAAAACGACATGTTTGGAGTTCATGTCCTTATTCCTATATAGTATTCAGAGACCAAATACTAAACAATCATACCTTCTTTACAACGGTATGATTGTTTTAATTAAGTCTGATCGAGTACGTTAAAAAAGATAATTGTTATTATAATAGATTTTGCGTTTCGAATGACCACTCTATCTTTGGCTTTTTGCCTCTAACGCGTCGTATGCTGCAAAGACATGGCAATGATCTCATAAGCAATATGTATAAAAAGGACATTAATACACTATTACGTACCCCTCGTCATGTCATTTATCCCTGTTTTTTGCTATTTATCCCAGAAAATTATTTTTACGCGTTTTTTAAGGTATAATGGATGCACCGCAGATTAGAAATGCGGGTGCCATTGAAAGGAGGAAAAATCATGAAAAGAATAATTTCACTTACAAGTTGATGGCAATTTTTTATTGAAAAAGGTGAGTAAAGCAATTCTTATGCACATACATTCCGAAAAAGAAATACAATTAATGTACAATTAACACACTTAGGAGGTAAACATGAAACACATCACAGCAGTTGCAATTTGCCTTGCGGTTATACTTGTTCTTACCGCCTGCGCGGGCGCGGGACAAAAGGCAGGACCGAGTTCGTCTGCGCGAAAAACAGAACCGGTCGGGAACGCAAGCAACGTTATAACCGAAACCGAACCAGTCAATCCTATCGAAACAGGTGTCTCTACGGAACCCGTTTCGACCGAGACGCAAACTGAAGATAACACAGCAGATTCGTTAAAGCTCAACACCGATCTTCTCGATGAGTACAAGATGACGTTCGCAGAGCTGACGGAAAAACACGGAAAGATCGTCGATTATACGCAAATTGAAGGCGGGAGCTTCTACCGTTTTGAAAACGGATACGGCTACTACGGTTTTGATATTCCCGCAAATACGTCCCTTTTCGTCACCGACCCGGAAAGCGGACTTGAGTATATGCCAATTGAGGATGATGAATTGTGCAGGTGGATCTTTATGATCGAGCCGGAATCTCTGTTTGGAGCCGTTAATGATACACTCTCCGTTGAGGAGCTGTCCGGGATCGATGGACTGACGTATATCGGAACAAATCCTGACGGGATAGCATCGGCGAAGGCGTTCTGCTCGCAGTTCCATTATCAGGGATGGGACAGTGACAAGGTCACACTGGATATTTATCACGATGATGAGGATGTGATCGATCCCACGTCGGAGATAAGGATTTATATCCATCCTCTGAATATCGCCGCTGAAAACGGAGATTAATACAATATCTTTCTTAAAGGAGATTAAAGAAAATGACAACAAGGAAAACAATTATTATTACACTTCTGACAGTAGCATTAGCGTAATCTATAGTCCAACCATACAGTGTAAACTTCTGTTCTGTTTGGCCCAAGAATTTTACAAAAAAGGAACATGTAATGGGCTCCGGTGGAAACCGGAGCCCATTAACCTTTTTGGGAAACAAAAAAACAAAACTGAGAGGCATTTCGCCTCTCAGCTTTTGTATGGGAGATCGGCGGATTCACACAGCCCGCGCGATATACGCCTCACATTCGCGAGGCGTGTTAAAAACGCCCCTTCGGGGTCGTTTTTATTCAACAAGGGAGTGGGATGCGCATAGTATAATATCAGGGCGAGGGCGGGAGCTGTGC
>JAFWWR010000234.1 GCA_017518025.1 Clostridia bacterium | reverse complement strand
TCTTCGGGTCGTCCGACGGCGCGAACGCCGCGCATGAGCCGACTCTGAAGGATTTTTCGCCGTTTTCATCGATTTTGTCTCTCTTCTCGGACGTGCCGGTCTTCGCCGCCACTTTATAGCCGCGGACGTAGGCGTTTTTCGCGCCGCCCTCGTGGGAGACGCCGTCCTCAAGGACGTCGGCGATGGACTTGCAGACGTCGGTGCTGACCACCTGCCGCTTGACGTCAGTCTCGTAGCTCTTTATGACCTTGCCGTCGTCGTCCAGGATCTCCTTCATCAGGTGGGGAGTCAGATAATATCCGCCGTTGGCGATGGCGCAGATGGCTGTGAGCTGCTGGAGCGGAGTGGTCTTGAACGTCTGACCGAAGGAATATACCGCCAGGGACAGACGGGTGAACTCGTCCCGCGGGGTGTAGATCCCGCCGGCCTCGGCGGGAAGGTCTATCCCGGTCTTGCCCGTGTAGCCGAAGGCCTCGAAATAGTCGAAGAATTTCTCCTCGCCGAGGAGCTCCGCCACCTGCATCAGAGTGGGGTTGCAGGATTGCTGGAGCCCGTAACGGAACGCCAGCGTGCCGTGGCCGTTGGTGTCGTGGCAGGAGATCGACTGCCCCAGCACCGTGTACGAACCGGTACAGGTGAAAGGCGTGTCGAAGGTGACGACCTGCTCCTCGAGAGCCGCCGCCGTCGTTATTATCTTGAAAGTGGAGCCGGGCTCGTAGGTCTCGGTGATTGCCTTGTTGGACCACATCCGGTAAAGGAGCTCCAGCCGCTTGTTGTCGTATTCCTCGGTGCCGGACTCAAGCCCCGCCAGTTCCTTCATGGAATCCTCGTCAAGCTCGTAGGGGGAGTTCAGGTCGAAGGACGGATAGGTGGCCATGGCGAGGATGCCGCCGGTCTCCACGTCCATCACGATCCCGGTGACGCGGTTTCCCGCCGCGGAATCATAGTAGGTGGCCTCAAGCTGGTTTTCCAGCTCCATCTGGACGTAACGGTCGAGGGTGGTGACAAGAGTCCATCCGTTTTCCGTCTCGACGTAGGTCTCGTACTCGAAGGGCATATCCCTCTTTTTAGCGTCCTGGGCGAGGATATACTTGCCGGACGTGCCCTCGAGGACGTCGTTGTAGTATTTTTCGAGGCCGTAGATGCCCACGCCGTCGGAATCGGTAAAGCCGATCACGTGGCACGCCAGGTCGCCGTAGTTGTAAAACCGCTTCGTTGACGCGCGGTCGTACACCTGATTGGCGAGGCCGTATTTTGCGATGATGGTGCGGATCTCCTCGTTGGTCTCCTCCTCCACGTCCTTCTTGATCAGCTCGTACATTCTGTTTTCCTTCGTCGCCTTCTCGTAAACGAAACTATAGTCCACGTCCAAAATGGAAGAGAGGAAGGTGCAGACGAAGTCCCTGACGTTTGTGCCGTGATAGGACGCCTTACCGTCGGCGGACGACCAGTCGAACGTCACGTCGTTGTCCGCCTTCGAGTCCGAGTTCATCTCGTCCACCTTTTCCTGGTAGTCGTTTATGTCGCTCGGAGATATTATGACGTTGTAGACCGTCTTGTTGGTGGCCAGGGGAGTACCGTTGGTGTCGAGTATGTCTCCGCGGCGCGGGTTGACCTCGGCGGTGACGGTCATCTGGTCGAGAACGCGGTCCTGATAGACCTTGTAATCCCTGATCTGATAGAACGCCAGCCGGACGATTATCACCAGCGCGGCGGCCGCAAAAAGACAAAAAGCGATCACAAGTCTGTGAAACGTTTTTCTGTCTGTTCTGTTTTTTTCAGCACCCATAAAAAACCCCTAATTATCGCAAAGCGGCACAAGTTCATTGTGCCACGATGCGTCGGGATGGCTTGCCGCCTTCCCGTGTTCTTTTTCCGTTACCATGATATGTAAAGGCGCGGCGGATTATACTGTCGCCCGCCTCATCCCACGTAGTCCATTATATTGTCGAATACCGACGAGAAGGACGACAGGACGGTACCGAGCGGGTTTCTCCTTTTTTCCGTCTTGGCGGATCCGGTATCCTCCAGTTCGATGTAGTCGCCCGCCGACATGGAGATGAATCTCTTTTCGACGGAGCCCTCTTTGACCATTCCGATCCGCTCCGTGGCGATCTGTTCCACCAGGCGGATGTCGTTCTTCTGCTCCAGCGCGAAGTTGAGTTCCTTTTCCTCCGCCTTCAGCGCCGCGAGCCGGCTCTTCGCGTCGGACAGCTCGCCGGTGGATCTGCTGACCTGAGCGAAGCTGAATATGACCGCCATCAGCATGCATGTGGCGATGAGGAGGATCATCACGAATGAAAAAGAGATGCGGTTCTTCGCGACTTTGACTTCCTTCGCCAGCTTTTCACGCTCGACGCGCTTTTCCTCTGCGCGCGCCGCGGCGCGTTCTTTTTTGAGCTGAGCGGCTTTTTCCTCTTTCAGTTTCTTCTCGCACGCCTTCAGGTACTCGAGCCGTCTTCTGCGTCTCTCTTCCTCGGCGGCGCGTCTCATTTCCTCGCGGCGGATCTGCTCCTCGATCTGCCTTCTGCGGACCGCCTCGTAGTAGGCCTCCCTGCTGTAAGCGGAGGAGGCGGGTCTTCTGACCTGCTGTCCCGCGTATCTCGTCTGCGCGGGCCTCTGCCGGGTCCCGGCGGGTCTCTGCTGAGCCGGCCTCTGCGCGCTCTGTCTGCGGGCCGCGGCGCTCTGCTCGTAACGCCTTAAAAGTTCATCGGCAGAGCGCCGGCTGTTCATCTGTCTCACTGACGGTTGATAAGTCATATCGCTCTGCCTCCTTTTTTCTGATATTTCTCCGCGCCGGTCGTCCGGTCACAGTTTTCTTACGATCCTCAGTTTCGCGCTTCTTGCGCGTGGATTCTCCGCTTCCTCGTCCCGGGACGGGACCACGGGCTTTTTCGTCACCGGTTCCACAACGGGCTTCCTGCCGCACACGCACACCGGAAATCCCGGCGGACACGTGCATCCGGTGGAGAGATCCGCGAAGGTCCTCTTGACGATCCGGTCCTCCAGGGAGTGGAAGGTGATCACCGCGGCGATGCCGCCGGGGGAAAGTCTTTCCACCGCCGCCCGGATGGACGGTTCGATCTGGTCCAGCTCTCCGTTGACCTCGATGCGGATCGCCTGGAAGGTGCGTTTAGCGGGGTGCTGGGCCTCCGCCCGTCTCGCTGCCGCCGGCATCGCCTCCGCGATGAGGGCCGCCAGCTCTCCGGTGGTCTCGATCCGTTTCTTTTCCCTTGCTTTTACTATATTTCTCGCAACGGGTCCGGCAAATTTCTCTTCGCCGTACTCCCAAATTATCCGTTTGAGTTCTTCCGCGGAGTATCCGTTCACCACGTCCGCCGCGGTGATACCGCCGGAGCGGTCCATCCGCATATCGAGAGGCGCGTCCTTCATATAGGAAAAACCGCGCTCCCCCTCGTCCAACTGGAACGAGGAAACGCCCAGATCCCACATTACTCCGTTCACGGAACCTGCGCCGAGGTCGTCGAGAACCGCGCCTACGTCGGAATAGTCCGACTTGACCAGGGTGACTCTGTCGCCGAAATCTCTCAGCCGTTCCGTCGCCGCCGCGATGGCGTCGGGATCCCGGTCAAGGGAGATCAGCCGCCCTCCCTCGGGAAGCCGTCTCGCGATCTCGTAAGAGTGGCCGCCGCCTCCGGCGGTGCAGTCCACGTACGTCCCTCCTCTTTCGGGAGAAAGCGCGTCAACGGTCTCGTGAAGCAGTACCGACGCGTGTCTGAATTCCATCTCCGTTACAGTCCGAGCTCAGCCATCCGCTCCGCCATGTTCTCGGGTTCGCTGCCGAGGTCCTGTTCATTCCATCTCTCCTCGGCCCAGATCTCGGCGTACTTGCCGCATCCGATGGTCATGACGTTCTTCACTATCCCGGCGTAATCCAGCATCTCCTGGGGGATCAGTATCCTTCCCTGGGAATCGGGCTGGACCTCAATGGCGTTGGAATACAGATATCTGGCTATCTCGCGGACTTCGGATTTGCTCTTCGACTGAAGCTCCGCGCAGTATGCGTTCCATTCCTTTTCGGAATACATGCTGAGGCACCCGCCCACGTCCTTGATGACGGTGACGATGGGCCCGAGCTGATCCTTCAGACGGGACGGGACGATCAGCCGGTTTTTGGAATCGATTGAATGGGAATACTTGCCCATCAGCATGATTATCCCTCCCTTTTCATCCATTTTGTGGCATTTCGCTCCACTTTGTTGCCAATATTATAATACACGGTGATGGAAAAGGCAAGTGTTTTATTCAAATTTTTTCAGATTTTTCCCCGAAATTTGATCTTTTTTCCGTTTTTTCGCCCAAAAAGAACAAATGTTTTTATGTAAAGTGCCTATTTTTTCCTTTTTTTTGATAAAAATTGCGTTTTTGCTCATTCCCGCCATTTCCTTTCATGATTCGGCGGCGCTCCTCCACCGGAACGCAAAAAAAGACGCCTCATTTTTCATGAAGCGTCTTTATTCCGGTCTGAGTCAGTCGCCGTCCTCCGCGAAGAACGCGTCTACCTCCTCCGCGGCGATCCGCGGATCGGCGGCGCCGCGGGAGAGCCGCATCACTCCGCCGACAATGGCAGCCTTCGCCTTTGTTTTGCCGCGTCTGACGTCGGCGGCGGAACGGGGGTCGTTTTCCGCCGCGCGGCGGACCAGAGCCCGTATCTCCTCCCTGTCCGTGAGCGTGAGAAGACCGTTTTTCTCCGCCGCGGCGTCCGGGTCGAGGCCCGTGTCCCCCATGATCTTTATCAGTTTTTTGACCGCGGTGGACGTCACCTTGCCCGAGGCGAACAGATCCGCCGCCCGGGACAGGTACTCCGGCGGGAACGGGGTCGCGTCCCCGTATTCGGGGATCACCGTTCCCACGGTCAGCGAGGTGAGGACGCGCGGGTCGGCGCACCCCCCGGCGGCGCGCTCGAAATAGTCCGCCATTTCACGGGAGAAGCAGATAAGCGAAGCGTCGTCCTCTCTCACGCCCCACCGGTCGCGCCATTCCCTCATCCGCCGGGCGGGCGTCCTGCCCGTCTCACGGCGGAGCTCATCGATATAAGAGTCGTCGAGGGTGACGTCCGGAATGTCCGCTTCGCGGATGAAACGGTAGTCGAGGGCGGTCTCCTTGTCGCGCATCCGCTCCGTTTTCCCCGTATCCTCGTTGAAACGGCGTGTCTCCATGATAACGGTACCGCCCCGGGAGATGATCCCGCACTGGCGCTCGAACTCCGCCTCGATGGCCTTCGCCGTGAAGCTCAGCGAGTTGATGTTCTTGATCTCGCACCGGGTCCCGGGAACACCGGATCCCTCCCGCATGACGGACACGTTCACGTCGCACCTGAGGGAACCCTCGTTCATTTTGCAGTCGGAGATGCCGTAGAAACGCATGATGCGCCGTATCTCGGCGACGTACGCCACCGCCTCCGCGGCTGAGCGCATATCGGGCCCGGAGACGATCTCGATCAGCGGAACTCCGCATCTGTTGAAGTCGATGAGCGTCAGTCCGTCCTCCGGGCGATGGATCAGTTTGCCCGCGTCCTCCTCCAGCTGGATCCGCTCTATACGGATATCCTTTTCCGCGCCGTCCGCCGTTATGCGCACCGCGCCGTCGCGGCCTATGGGCGTGTCGCGCTGGGATATCTGATACCCCTTCGGCAGGTCGGGGTAAAAATAGTTCTTTCTGTCAAAATGGAACCGCTTTTCCACCGTACATCCCGTGGCGACGGCGGCCAGAGCCGCCAGGCGCACCGCCTCGCCGTTGAGCATGGGGAGCGCGCCGGGCATCCCGAGGCAGACGGGGCAGCATCGGGTGTTCGGCTCCCCGCCGTACCCGGCGGAGCAGGAGCAGAACGCCTTTGATCCGGTCTTCAGCTCGACGTGTATTTCGATCCCGATGACCGGGATGAATCCTTCCATCACACCACCTCCCCGACGGGCCTCGGGAACCTGCCCCGTGCCCGCTCAATCGCGCGGCCTGCGGCGAAAAGGTCCGCCTCCCGGAATCTGCCCGCAAGAAGGCCGACTCCCACGGGAAGACCGTCGCCGTTCTGCTTTACCGGAACTGCGAGAGACGGCATCCCGCTGAGATTCGCGACGTCGCTGTATCCGTCCTCCGCCGGTCCCATACCCTCTCCGGGGCGGTGAGCCGCAGAGCACGCGACGGGCATCAGGATAACGTCGTATCGCGAGGTCATCTCCTCCGCCGCAGCGGTGAGAGCCGCCCTGCGGGACAGAGCGCGCCGGTACCGGGAGCCGCCGTCCTCCGTCAGCACGTAGGCGCCGGTGAGAAGACGGTCGATCACTCCTTTGCCGAAGCCATCGCCGCGGGTCTTTTCCGGGGAGCCCGCGGAAAAACCGAATCTTATGCCGTCGTAGCGGGACAGAGTGGACGACGCCTCGGCGGAAGAGATCGCCATGTACACCGCCGCCGCTTCCGCAGGGTCGAAGAATGAGTCGATCTCCGTCACGGACGCTCCGGAGGAGGCGAGCATATCCGCGGCGGCGCGCAAAGCGCCGCGCACGTCATCCGTCACGCCCGGCGGCGACCACAGAGCGATCTTCATGTCTGCCGTCCGCCTGCCGCCGGCGGGACCGGGGTCGGTCGACGTCATGTCCTTAGGGTCCCTGCCTGCGATCACCCGGTATATCAGCTCCGCGTCGCAGACGGTCAGCGTCATCGGGCAGATCTGCTCCAGCGACGGAGCGAAGGACACGAGCCCGAACCTGGACACGGTCCCGTAGGTGGGCTTCAGCGCCACGAGCCCGCAGAAAGAAGCCGGAAGCCGTGACGAGCCGCCGGTGTCGGAGCCCAGCGCCGCCGCGGCGTACCCCGCCGCCACCGCGGCGGCGGATCCGCTTGAGGAACCGCCCGCCACCCGCGCGGGGCCGTAGGGATTCTTCACCGCTCCGAAGAAAGACGTCTCCCCCGACGAGCCCATGGCGAACTCGTCCAGATTGGTCTTCCCCACGAGCACCGCTCCGGCGGCGCGAAGGCGCTCCCAGGCGGTGGCGCTGTAGGTCGGTATGAAGTTTTCGAGCATTTTCGAGGCGCAGGTGCATCTTACCCCGGCGGTGCAGATGTTGTCCTTCACCGCCACGGGAACGCCCGCCAGAGGAAGGTTCTCTCCCCTGCTCAGCCGTTCTCCGACGGCCGACGCCGCATCAAGCGCGGCGTCCGCGGTGAGGGTGATGAAGGCGCCGAGCGCATCATTCTCCGCCCGCGAGAGAAAAGAACGGCAAACCCCGTCGGGCGACGCGGTTCCGTTCTTTATCATCTCAATTATTTCCGAAATAGTCGGCAATTCTCTGTTCATAGTCTTTCCCGGATCATCCCTTATCGTCGGAAGTCAGTCTGTAGCAGGTCACCGCAAATCCGTTCTCCGTCCGCCCGGAGAGGCATTCTCCGGCACATCCGTCGCGGACCGCGTCCGCTCTCAGTTCCCCGGCGCTCAGCGCGTCGGCGGCGGGAAGAACTTCTCCGTCCCCCTCGAGGGTCGACACCAGGTCGAAAAGCTCCTCCGGGATCTCGCGCTCCCCGTCGACGCACATCCTGCCGAGAAGCTCCCGAGAGAGCTCCGGCGCGTATTTCTCCGTCTTTTCCAATTCAGTCAGTCCTTTTTTCTCAGTGATCTGAGGTAGGCGATCTCCCTCTCGTATCCCGCCTCGTCGTTGGGCGTCTCCAGATAGAACGGCACGCCCTCCAGCTCGTCGCAGTTCACGAGGTACTCGAACGCTTCTTTCCTTATGTAACCGTCGCCAAGTTTTTCGTGTCTGTCCTTATGGGCGCCGACGGGATTTTTACTGTCGTTCAGATGGATCGCCTTCAGACGGTCGAGGCCCACCACCCGGTCGAACTCCGCGAGAGTCGCCGCTGGGTCGTCCGAGATGGGATAGCCGCCGTCGTGGACGTGACAGGTGTCGAGACACACGCCCATCCGGTCCCGGAGCCCGGGTTCCACCAGGTCGATGATCCGCGCCAGTTCCTCGAAGGTCCTGCCGATCTCCGTGCCCTTGCCCGCCATGGTCTCAAGCAGAACGGTGGTCTTCATCCCCTCCCACAGGATGGAGTTCAGCATACCGGCGATGAGGCGGATGCCCTCGTCGGCGCCCTGCCCCACGTGGTTGCCGGGGTGGAAGTTGTAGAGCGCCCCGTCGATCCCTTCAAGCATCATCAGCTCCTGCCGCATGGTGTCGGCGGTGTACTCCCTGATATGCTCGTCCGCGGCGC
Source organism: Clostridia bacterium (assembly GCA_017518025.1). Classification (GTDB taxonomy): domain Bacteria; phylum Bacillota; class Clostridia; order Oscillospirales; family CAG-272; genus RUG11130. The sequence continues at coordinate 13,980 of JAFWWR010000234.1, read as the reverse complement.
AGGGGTTGTAGATATACGGCGCGTGAGCCAGGGGCGGGTGCATCCCGTTCTCCCTGACGACAAGGTTGAGCTCTTTGAGATCGGCGGGATCTGCGGCGGCGCCGCCGCTCCCTCTCGGGTTGCGGGTGAATACCTGGTAGGTGTTCCCTCCCATCTCGAGGATCCTCTTCGCGGTACCGCTGTAACCGCCTGTCTTCGACATGTGACATCCGACGTAAAACATAAGACCTCCCCGCCGGCGGCGCGAAAGCCGTCGACAACCCGCCATTGACAGCGGGAGCAAAATGTGATAAAATCCTGGGAAAAGAGTTTATTAAAAACGGGTGCGGGTCCATCCCCGGCGTCCGGAGAGGAACAGCAGAATTGAAAAAGAAAAGTAAATCGTTCAGTCTGAGAAGAACGACTTCTTTCGTCAGCTCGTTTCTCGACACTATGTACGAGGACAGAGTGACGGTCTACGCCGCGCAGGCGTCGTTTTTCTTCGTCATATCCTCCATACCGTTCATAATGCTCCTTCTCAGCCTGTCAAGCTTCATAATACCGGACGCCGCATATCACATGATGGCGTCCTTCGGCGCGACTCTCCCGCAGAACATCGGAAGATTCTACATGGATATCCTCTCCGAGCTCTACGAGCGGCCTCCCATCAACCTGATCTCGATCACCGCCATCACGGCGTTCTGGATGGCGTCGAGAGCCCTCTCGTCTCTCAGAGTGGGCATTTCGAACATCTACCGGTCCCATCCGGAGAACACGTTCCTGCGGGACATCGCCATGTCCATCATATACACCGCGGCGTTCCTGGTGATGATGATCCTGACCATCGTCCTGATCCTGTTCGGCAGGGTGCTCCACAACGCCGCCAACGCGGCGCTCCCGAATCTCCGGGGAGTCATCGACTCCGTCATCGCCTTCCGGGCGCCCATGATCTTCGTCTTCATGACGATCTTCTTCTGGATACTGTACTACGCGGCAAACAGACGGGGCGACTATATCGGGAAAAAGTTCGTCTACCATCTCCCCGGAGCGGTGCTCGCCGCCGCGGGATGGATCCTCTTTTCCTATATATATTCCCTCTACGCGATCTACTTCGACGGCGCGTCCTATCTGTACGGCAGTCTGACAGCCCTGATCCTGCTAATGTTCTGGATGTATTTCTGTATGATAATCCTTCTTGTGGGGGCGGAAGTGAACAAGACGCTGGCGCAGCGCAGAAAAAGGAAAAAGGAACTCGAGGGGAACGCGGAACGGCTGAAAGCGGACGCGGAAACGGAAACGGAAACGGAAACGGAAAACAACGGAGATTGACTTCAGAAACGGGCTGCCAGCGCAGGCTGTCGATACAGTCGGCGTGAGCGGCCCGTTTTTTATTATTCTTCGGGTGTGTACTCGTCGTCGAGGCCGGCGCCGATCTCCGCCACCTTCGCCTCGTGCTCGGCTCTTGTGACCGAGAAATAGGTCTTGGAACCGGAGGAAACGAAAAAGTAGTAGTTGGTCTGGATCGGATTCAGAGCCGCAAGCATGGCGCTGTTGCTGGGGCTGGAGATAGGCCCCGGAGGCAGTCCGGGATGAGTATACGAGTTATACGGAGAATCGAGTTTCAGATCCTCCGAAGTGAGCTTCGGCCTCTTGCCTGTCTCGTGCTGGATGGCGTAGACGATGGACGCGTCAGTCTCCAGATACGGGAAATTATAGGGATCGTTCAGCCGGTTGTGGAACACGGACGACACCGTGCTGAAATCGGAGGGACTGGCCGCCTCTTTTTCCACGATGGAGGCGATGGTGATGATATCGTCCACCGAAAAGCCCATAAGCTCGGCTCCCTGCCGGTATTCGTCGGTGAAAATGGTGTTGAACCGGTAGAGCATCTTGTTTATGACCGTCTCCTCGCTGGAGGCGTTGTAGAACTCGTAGGTGTCCGGGAAAAGATACCCGTCCAGCCGGTAGAATCTGCCGTCGGCGGCCCAGTCGTCGCCCAGCTCGTCGATGAACCAGTAGTCGAAGTCGTAGTTGTTTATGACGTCCACGTACTTCTCCCGGGTGCCGATGCCGGTCTCCACCAGAAGATCGATTATCTCATCCGTTGTATAGCCCTCGGGGATCGTCACCCAGGACACTCCCTGGGGGACCTTCGGCCTGAACTCCCTCAGCAGCTCCTTATACCCCAGTTGGGCGGTGATAGTGTAGTCTCCCGCGTAGAAAACGCAGGGGTCCTTTTTTATTTTGGCGTACATCTTGAAGATGCCGGGATATTTTATGATCCTGTTGTCGTGGAGGATGTCCGCCACCTGGTCGAGAGTGGCGTTCTCCGGGATCGTCACCTCCACCGGATCCGCTGACTTGACGAAGGCGTACATGTCGTTCGCCACCATGACGATAAACACGGAGAGAAGAATCGCCGCCACGAGAACGAACGTCACGTACGCGAAACACTTGACGATGTCGGAGATCTGTCTGCCTTCGGAATCGTCGTCTCTGCGCCTTCTTCTCTTCTTTTTCGACGTCTCGGCGGTGATCTTGTCCGCCGTGTCTCCCACAAGAGTGGCGTCCGGCGGAACCTGCTCCGGAATGCTTATCTGTCTCGTCCGGTCGGTGGTCCCGTTCCCTCCCGCCGACTCGGCCGCAGGTTTCTGACCCCGGGCGCCGGGGGCCGAGGTCTTCGGGACGGCTTCGCCGGTCGATCTTACCGGGCGGAGCGCCCTGACGGGCCGTCTGGGACGGCGCACGGGCGCCTTTTCGGCCTCGCCCGCGACTCCGGTCTGTTCCGTCTTCGGAAGACCGTTATTTATTTCACCGTTATTCACTTTTTGGCACCTGCCTTTCCGTTTCTTTCGTTCCCTCATCCGGCGCTACAGGCGGATCAGGTAAGATACGTGACCGCCGCCCACAAAACGAGTAGGATCAGGAACGCGGGTGAGAAAAACGCCTCGCTGAAGGCCCTCACCCGGGACCGCTTTTCGCCCGGATCGGGCAAATACGAAGAATCGGCGTTGTTTTTGCCGTAGGATCTGTAGATCGAAGACGCCTCGAAGGCCATCACGATGGCGGCGATGAAAGCCACCGACAACAGAATGAACAGCGCGAGAATGCTGCTGATATTCTGCCTTTTCGCCACCGAGACGACGTAGTCCTCGAAAAACAGGACGAAAATATTGTTCACCAGATGGACGATCACCGAGGCGATCAGCGACCTGGTGGCGAAGGTCACCAGAGCGAGTATCAGCCCGCAGAACAAATATATCGGCAGTCTAACGAAGCTGAAATGGCTCATGGCGAAGGTGAGCGAACTCATGATGACGGCGCACGCGACCCCGTAGGAGGTGTACTCGGTGAGTATGATCCCGCGGAACAGCACCTCCTCCGTTATGGCGGGAAGAAGGGCGAACGCCAGCACCAGATACATTCCGTCGAACACGCCGGGATTCATGGCGAACGCCGCGTATGTACCGGTGGATGAAGATTTGAACGCCTCGGGCGCGGCGGAATACATGAGCGTGCCCAGGAGAAAGCTCCCCGTGACCAGCAGAGCAGCCGCGGCGATCATGAAAATGATCGAAGAGAGCGGCATCAGCCGCAGGCGCAGGCGGGAGCGGTATTCCGAACCTCTGAGGGTGCAGAAAAACAGGGACGGCAGAGCGAAGATCAGAAGCTGGATCACGATCGCGGCGAGATACGGGTTTTCGTTCGCCGCAAGGCGCGCCGCCGGAATGAAGCGGCTCAGGGTGACGAGACCGAAAACCACGATGAGCAGTATCGGAGCCGCCAGGTTCGATTTGAACTTCACGTCTTATCCCTCCTTTCTCAAAGAGTCCCCGGTGAGGCGGGAAAATTACTTTTTGATCTTTTTGACTCCTTTTTCCGTGAGCAGGATGTCGACGGTCACGTCGTATCTGCCACGGGGTACGGAGTTCTGGATGAAATCGCTGTAAACGACGCCTATCTTGCACCCGGAAAAGGCGGACAGGTATCTGTCGTAGAAACCCTTGCCGTATCCGAGACGGTATCCCGACCTGTCGTAGACGAGACCCGGCACGAAACAGACCGCGCTGCCGGACTCCTTCTCCGGGTCGAAGACCGGAAGGGAGGCGGACGGTTCACGGATCCCGTAAGCGTCGGGGACGAGGTCTTCGAGCGACGTCACCAGGTGATAATTCATGGTATGGGTGCTTTTTTCACATTTCGGGAACGCGACTTTTTTGTCCTTCTCCCACGCGGCGGCGGCGAGGGGATAGACGTCGATCTCGTCGTCCGTGGAAGCGTAGAGCAGAACGTATTCGGCGTATCTGAAACTGACAAGAGACGTGGCCGCCTCGCAGATGGCGGCGTCCCGGCGCGCCTTTTCTTCCCTGTCCATGGCGCGTCTGAGCCCTATGAAGTTCTCCCTCATATCATCCTTGTCTTTTTTAATGGAACCGGTATAAATGGGGAACCACTCCTTTCGCCGGCGGTCGGTGGGGTACTCCCCGGATCACCGGTAAATTACGGACGAGGCGACCTCCTCCGCCTTTTCGTTTCCGCGGAGAGTCCGGAGCAGCTCAAGAGCAAAATCCATGGCGCATCCCGCGCCTCTCGCGGTTATGAGCCGTCCGTCGTGAACGACTTTTTCCTCTCCCGCCTCGGCTCCGGCGAGATATTTCTCAAATCCGGGATAACAGACCGCCTTCTTCCCCGCCGTCAGTCCTCTTTTTCCGAGGACCGAGGGAGCTGCGCAGATGGCCGCCAGGCAGCCGCCCGCCTCCACGGTTGCGTTTATGAACGCGTCTGTCTTGTCCCAGGAGTCTATGTGGCGCGTGCCGGGCATCCCGCCCGGAAGGATCAGCATCTCCGGAGGATCCTTTTCGAGCATCCTCAGCGCGTCCTTCCCCGTCACGTCGCAGGACACCGCGATCCCGTGGGATCCCGTGGCCGCTTTGCCGGTCACGCCCACCGTGACGACGGAACAACCGCCGCGGCGGAGTATATCCACCGGGGTCAGCGCCTCGACTTCTTCAAATCCGTCTGCAAGAAGTACGTAGATCATTATTCTCTCCTTTCGGGGCCGTCATTCGTCGATTTCCCTGTCGGCGCCCGACGGGGAGCCGTCGTCGCCTCTCATTTTCATTTCCATGAGCTGTTCGCGGGTAAGAAGGACCTCGCGCGGCTTCTGCCCGGAGGGTTCGCTCACGTACCCCATCTCCTGCATCCTGTCGATGAGCTTTGCGGCTCTGCCGTAACCGAGAGACAGCTTGCGCTGGATCAGTGACGTGGATATCTTGCCGCTGCTGACGGCAAGCTCCAGAGCGTCCATGAGCATGGGATCGTCGTCTCCGCCGAAATCGCCGTCGGGGGCGCTGTCCCCCTTCTTGCGGCCCACCTTTTCCGCCTCTTCTTCGATCTTGTCGAGGACCTCCTTCGAGTAGGTCACGTCGGTGCCGTTGTTCTCCTTGATATAGTTGACGACCCTCTCCACCTCTCCCTCGGAGATGTACGCGCCCTGAACGCGGATGGGCTTCGACGCGCTGACGGGACAATAGAGCATATCGCCGCGGCCGATCAGGTTCTCGGCGCCCGCTCTGTCGATTATGGTACGGGAGTCCACCTGGGACGCCACCGTCATGGCGATACGGGACGGGATGTTCGCCTTGATAACGCCCGTGACCACGTCCACGGAGGGACGCTGCGTGCCGATGATGATATGTATACCCGCCGCTCTCGCCTTCGCCGTCAGACTCTTTATGGAATCTTCAACGTTGCTTTGCGCGGTGTCCATCAGGGAGGCAAGCTCGTCTATTATTATGATTATTCTGGGGAGCGGCGTCATATCCGGTTCGATCTGCGCCAGCTCGTTATACCCCGTTATATTCCTGACCTTGGCGTCCTCCAGCAGCCCGTAACGCCGTTCCATCTCGCTCACCGCCCAGGACAGCGCGCCCGCCGCCCTCTTGGCGTCGGTGACCACGGGGACTATCAGATGAGGCAGCCCCGCGAAGATCGAGAACTCGACCTTCTTCGGGTCGATGAGGATAAACTGGACTTCCTCGGGAGTCGCCCTGTAGAGCAGACTTATGATAAGACTGTTGATGCACACGGATTTACCCATGTTGGTGGCGCCGGCCACCAGCAGATGGGGCATCTTCTCGATATCGAGATACACGGTGTCGCCCGCCACGTCCTCGCCCAGGGCGCAGAAGAGTTTGGAATCGTTCTTTTTGAACTCCTTCTCTTCAAGCAGCGTGCGGAGGTAGACTATCGCCTTGTTCTTGTTCGGCACCTCGACGCCCACCGCGGATTTGCCGGGAACGGGCGCCTCGATACGCACGCCGGTGGTGGCGAGGTTCAGGGATATATCGTCCACAAGGTTGAGGATTGAGCGCACTCTCGTGCCGGGCTCGGGCAAAAGCTCGTACCGGGTGATGGAGGGGCCGCGGCACACGTTTTCGACCTTGGTGCGCACGTTGAAGCTGCGAAGGGTCTCCACCAGTTTCACCGCGTTTTCGTGAAGCTCCTCCCGGACGTCGGTCTCTTTCTTGTTCCTGTCCTCCTGGAGCAGGTCGATGGGCGGGAACTGATACTTCTTCTTTCTCGGAGCCGGCTTCTTCTCCGCCTGATCGGACTCGCCGAGGTATTCCTCGTTCAGCCGCGCGACCAGCTCGGAGTCGTTCAGCTCGCTGACGTCCCGTTTGGCGCGTCTTTTGTCCTTCGGCACGTCGATGATCTCGGGGATCACCACGTCGTCGTCGGCGTACTCGGCTATTTCTTCGCCCTCGAGCATCTGGCGGCGTCTGGTCCGCGCCATGACCTCCTCGAAAACGCGCTCGTCGATCTCTTCCTGGGTCTCGGAGGCGGTCTCGGGCGCCTCCTCTTCGGGATAATCGTCGTCTATGTCGATATCGGGAGTAAACGGCTTCTTCCGCTTGAATCTGAACACAAGGGGCTCCCGGATCTCCGGTTCTCTTTCCTCCCTGCGCTCCCTTCTGCGCCGTCTCTCTCTCCTCTCGGGGACCTCCGCGGACTCATCCGCCTCGCGGATGCGGTACTGATCCTCCAATAATTTCTCTTTTGCGGCTCTCTCCTCCTCGGCGAGGAGTCTCTCGGCAGCCCGTCTCTCCTTGCTCTCCGCCGCCTTGTCGGCCATGAGCTCGATAAACGCCTTCGGCGTAAATCCGAGCAGGAAAATGATGCAGATAAACAGGACCGCGAAGGCGACAACGAAGGTGCCTATCTTTCCGAAGAGGCGCACCAGCGTCTCTCCGAGGACGCCGCCCGCGACTCCGCCTCCGCGGAGTTCCGCGGCTCTCGCGTAGTGGACGCCGGGATCTGTGGTCGGAGCGCCGTCAAAAAAGACGTGGAGCAGCACCGACGAGAACACCAGCGTGAGCGCGAGGCACACCGTCTTCCATACCGCCGTCTTCAGCGGCTGCTTCAGAGACCAGATCACGATACCGAGGATGATGAACAGCGGAAGAACGTACGCCGCGGCGCCGTTCATACCGAGCAGAAACCGTCTGATGGCTCCGCCCGCCACGCCGGATCTGTCTCCGGCGAACATGAACACCAGCATGAGTACCGCGATGATGGCGAGTATTATCCTGACGGAAAAAGGACTTTCCGCGACGGAAGACCCGCCTTTGGCGTCGGATCTCGATCCGGACGAGGCGGTGTTCCTGTTCTTCATATTCGATTTTGTCGTTTTCTTCCCTCCCGAAGGAGAGGATCCGGTTCTCGGCATCGCGTTACCTTACCTTCTTTTGTTATTCGCCCGGGGGCGATTAAACGACTTATGACCCGTCAATAATCGGGGCGGGTCGATACTTCAAAATATAATTATACCAAATTCCGCGCCGTTTTTCAAGTGCGGGATCGGGGGAGGTGTCTTATGGGATCGGCGCGGGCGCCGGGCGGCGCCGTGAGGTTCGCCGTCGCCGCGGCGGGAGCGGTACTGGCAGGAGTGATAAACGGGATCCTCGGGACAGGCGCGGGAACCGTGTTCTACTTCGTCTGCCTCGCCGTTTCGGGAGGGGACGGGGACAGGTCGAAGGACGACCTCTCCACCGCCATGGCGGCGGTTTTCCCTCTTTCCGCCGTCTCCCTTTTCACCTATCGGGCGGCAGGGGCGGCGGACGCGGTGTCGTTCTTCACCCTCGTTCTCCCGTCCTTCGCCGGCGGCCTCGCAGGGGCGCACTTCGCCGGGAAGATGCGCGGGAGAGTACTCAAATCCGTTTTCGCCGCGGTTTCCGTCGCCGGCGGGATAAACATGCTCCTGAGGTGACGCCGTGTACTTGCTTTCAGATATTGCGGCCGTGACGGCGTTTTCCGTTCTCGCGGGGTCGGGAGCCGGAGGAGGCGGCCTGCTGGTGGTCTACCTGACCGTCCTCCGGGGAGGGGATCAGATCGGATCCCAGTTCAAAAACCTCGCGTCCTTCGTGGCGGCGTCCTGCGCCGCCCTGCCGGTCCACATCCGCTCGCGTGATATCGATCCGGCTCTTCTGGCGGTCTTCGTTGCCGGCGGGATCCCCGGCACCTTCGTCGGGTCGCGCCTCAGATCCGCGCTCTCAGCGCAGGTCATATCGAAGATCTTCGGCGTCATGCTGATCCTCGGCGGCGGGTTCGTCCTCTTCGGGGTGATAAAAGACGCCGTCAGCCGAGCAGCGGGATCTCGTCGAGAATGATGTCCCCGACGCCGTTCATGATGTATTTCGGTCTGTATGAGAACTTGTTCAGCGTTTCGAGGTCGGTGACGCCGGAGAGCACCAAAACCGTGTCCAGCTCGCTCTCGATGCCCGCGACGATGTCCGTGTCCATCCTGTCGCCGATGATTACGGAGTCCCGGCGCGACACGTCGAGCTGCTTCAGGGCGTGGCGCATCATAAGCGGATTCGGCTTGCCTATGTAGTAGGGCTCGCATCCCGTGGCGAGGACGATGGGTGAGATCAGCGCACGGCAGGCGGGCACGATCCCGGCATCCGTGGGGCCGGTCAGGTCCGGGTTGGTGCCGATGAGGTTCGCGCCGTTCTGCACGAGAAAGACGGCGTGCTCGATCTTCTCGTAGGAGATGGACCGCGTCTCCCCGAAGACCACGTAATCGGGGTTGTAGTCGTTCATGGAGAGACCCGCGTCGTAGAGCGCGTTCACGAGGCCCGGTTCGCCGATAACGTAGACGCTTCCTCCCGGGCACTGGCTCTTCAGAAACGACGCGGTGGCAAGCGCGCTGGTGTAGAAATGGTCCTCCGAGACGTCGAGCCCCATCCTCTCGAGTTTGAGAGAGAGCTCCCGGGGAGAGCGCTCGCTGCTGTTGGTGAGGAACAGGAACTTCTTTTCGTTGTCCGTCAGCCAGTTGACGAATTCCGTCACGCTGGGGAGGAGTCTGTTGCCGTGATAGATGACTCCGTCCATATCGATTATGAACGCCGATTTGCTGTGAAGTTCGGCGAGAGATACTGTCTTTTTCATCGGTCTTTCATATCCTTTCGTGGAGTGCGGACCTCCGTTTTTTCCCCCGAAAAAGGGTTCGCGGGAGGCCCTCCGGCAAAAAATGCTTGACTTTTTGTCCGGGATGTGGTATTCTTTATAAGGTTATTGCCCTAAACGACCTGTGACGTTCCCCGCCCGGGAGCGCCGCAAAAAGGTCCGCGCCATGTACCGCGCGTTCCCCCGGGAACGCCGTCGTTCGCGACGTTCTTATTATACTATATTTTCTTTGATTTGTATATAGCGCGGAACAACTTGACAGGTTTTTTTCGGAAAACCGTCGGAAAGGAATCGCCGAAAGGCGAGTTGGTGTTATCTTGTATCGACGATCAGATGATTCTGAAATGTCAGCGAAAGACCGCACCGCTACCACCGATACGTCCGGCATCGGAGCCGGAGAAAACAAAAGAGCGAATCCGTCCGCCGACGCGGACCAAACGGTAGTATTCAGTCCCGTGACGACGTCGCGGGAGGGGGCGGGACAAAATCCCGCGGGACCGCGCAGAACGGTCCTCGGCACCTCGGCCGGAAAGAAGCAGATGCGGCGGAAAATGGTCGCGGACACCCTTCACGCATGGCGCGGCAGAATAATCCTCGCCCTGTGCGTGATACTGGGCTCCGTACTGCTGGTAGCGGGAGTCTACGCCACGTCAGAGCTCGCCTCGTCCCGTCGGGACGCGGGCGCTCCCTCCGGAAACGCAAAGACACTGGATCAGGCGGATGAAAAAGAGTCCGTCGTGTTCTCCCTCGCCCTTGAAGGCGAGACGGAGGACGAGGCGGAGAAATCCACCAAAGACACGACGGATGACAAGACGGACAAAGAGCCGGAGAAAGAAGGCGCCGCGGCGCCGACGGAGCCGGACAAGGAAACCGAAAAGGCGGACGAGCCGGAACCGGTATACTTCAACGTGGAAGTGCGCTTTGCCGATCGGGAACCCGTGTGGACGAAGACCACCGGCGAGACGGTGCGTGAGCTTCTCGAAGAGATCGGTTATACTCTGGACGAAAACCACTTCCTCAGCAACGTAGGACCCGACGACTACATCTGGACCGATACCGTCATCGAAATAGGCACGATCTACTACTCCACCGAGACGGTGACGGAGTACACTCCCTTTGGTACCGTGTACCTCGACTCCGAGGACTATCCCGCAGGAACGACCCAGGTCACCACCGAGGGTGTGAACGGCGTCGTCGAGGTCACTTACACCGTCGAGTACGTCAACGGAGTGGAAACATACCGCTCCCGGGATTCCGAGAAGGTGATCTCGAGTCCCACGGATCAGGTCGTCACCATCGGCACCGCCGTTTCTCAGGACGAAGGCGGCGAAGATCAGGGCGGCGTGATCTACGGCGCCGACGGCACGGCGTACAGTTATTCCCGCGTCATCACCGTCAGGGCGACTTACTATAACCTGCCCGGCAACACGGCGTCCGGCCTCCCCGTGGGAGACGGAGTCATCGCCGTCGACCCGTCCGTGATCCCCCTCGGAACAAGCGTCTATCTGAAAAACGAAGCCATGGACGTGGGCGTGAGAGTAGCGGCGGATACAGGCGTATACGGGAACACCGTGGACATCTGGATGAACGAGAACAGTCCTCTGTATAGCGTTTTCGCTCCCGCCGGAGTGTGGGAGATGACCTGCTATATTCTTGATTGATAAAACACGACTGCCGCGGCGAGCCGCGGCAGTCCTTTTGATGAAAACGCCCCGCCCGGGCGGAAGGAGAAAAATGGATTTTACAAAATTTGACGAACATCTTGATCTTATGGTGTCGGAGGGCGTCCCCGGCATCGACTGCGTCGTGATGAGGGATCACGGGATCATCCACCGCCATCGCGCCGGATTCGCGGACATGGAGACGAAAAGACCCATCACGGGGGATGAGAAATATCTCATGTGGTCCGTGTCGAAGGTCGCAACCTGTACCGCGGCGGTAAAGCTCGTCGAGGACGGCGTGATCTCCCTCGACGACCCCGTGTCGAAATACATAGAGGAATACGGCGATCTGAAAAAGGTCGTCCGGGGAGAAAACGGGACGGAGACGCCGGCGCCCGTCGAAAACGAGCTGAAGATCGTCCATCTGTTCACCATGACGTCCGGCTTCTCGTACAATATAGACACCCCGGCGATAAAGGAATTCAGGCAAGCGTCTAACGGCAGATGCCCCACCGTGGGCCTCGCCCGCGCCATCGCGAAAACGCCTCTGGAGTTCGAGCCCGGAACGTCCTGGATGTACGGGCTTTCCCACGATATACTGGCGGCTGTGGCGGAGGTGGCTTCCGGCGTCAGATTCGCCGATCTGGTGAAGGAGCTGATCTTCGATCCCCTTGGGATGAAAAACTCCACCTTCCGCAAACCGGATAAAAAAGGCAACTGCCAAATGGCGGTCCAGTACAGCCGCGACTGGGAGAGCAAGAGGATATCGCGCACGGACAATTCCAACTTCTTCGCCCTTGGGCCCGATCACGACAGCGGCGGCGCGGGGCTCGTCTCCACCGCGGAGGACTGCGCTCTTCTCGCCGACGCCCTCGCCTGCGGCGGAGTCGGTGCGTCCGGCAAAAGGATACTGAAAGAGGAGACCGTCCGGCTGATGGCGACCAACCGGCTCACGACGGAACAGAGATACTGCAAGCGGTTCAGGGAGTTCCATCACCTGAAGGGCTACGGATACGGGCTCGGCGTGCGGGTCATGCTGGACGTCAACGAGTCCGGCGGAGTCGGCGCCGTGGGCGAGTTCGGCTGGGACGGCGCCGCGGGGTCGGTGCTGCTGGCGGACCCGGAGAAGAAGATCTCCATGTTCTACGCACAGCACCTGCTGAATGACGACAATCACCTGGAAGAGCTGCGGGACGCGCTTTATTCGATTATCTGAAAGCGCGATAAAAAGGGGCTGTGACGAACGACGTTCGTTGAAGTGATAAAATGATGGCAGACACAAAAAAGTGTCTGCCATCATTTTATCACTTCAAGCTCTCACTCACGGCTTTTCGTATTCCCCTCTCAGAAGAGGTCGACGTTCTTTCTTATCCTGTTCACGGCGATCATCAGCGGTATGCCGAGAATATAACACACGGCGGCCTCTCCGGCGCCCACGGTCAGCGCGTGGAGCCCCAGGACGCCCGCGCGGTTCGTGATACCGAACACCGACGTAACGCCGTAGCCGTAGTAGAGCACGAAGGGAATGACGGCGGCGTTGAAAAGCACCGGCGGCAGAGGCGAGAGGATCAGCGATCCCGCGGAGAGGCGGTCGGCCTTCCCCGCCCGGAACGCGCGTCCGATGAAATACGTGCAGAACGCTGCCAGCAGCGTGGCGAGAGAACCGAACACCACGTCCACCCACGTTCCCCCGATGATGTTGGCGACGGCGCACCCGATGGCGAGGCCCGGGATCGCCGCCGGAGTGAAGGCGGGCAAAACACAAAGCGCCTCGGAAAGGCGGAACTGGATCCCCGCGGAAGAGATCTCCCAGAGCGCCATCGTCAGCGCCGCGTACAGCGCGGCGATCATCGCCGCGGTGGTGATAAAGCGGATTTCTTTTTTCATTTTCATTTCCCCTTAGTTTTGTTTTAGGTGAGGATGGTTTCGAACTCACCGGTTTGACGCACACGCGCCGGGGTTTATTCTAACACAAAACTGGGAAAAAGTAAACATTTTTCCGAAAATCACTGTGCGGGGGTCGATTTTGTGGTAAAATATCCGCGAAGACCGTAAGGGAGGCGCAAAATGGCCGAGATACGACTTGCTTTGCCGGAGGATCTGCCGCGGATCATGGAGATCTACCGGTCGGCGCAGGAATATATGATAAAAAACGGAAATCCCGATCAGTGGCGGCACGTCTACCCGTCTGTCGCTCACGTCGCACGGGATATCGAACGCGGCTTCTGCAGGGTGCTGGTCGCGGACGGCGTGATCCGCGCCGCGGCGGCGATCTGCGCCGGGGAGGACCCGTCCTACCGGGATATAAAAGACGGAAAATGGCTCCGGGAGGGAGAATACGTCGCCATCCACCGGGTCGCCTCCGACGGGGCGCTCCGGGGCGTGTTCCGCGCCTTCTCGGATCTGGCGAAGTCCCTCTCTCCCGACGTGCGGGTGGACACACACCGGGACAACCGGATCATGCAGCAAAAGATCGGGGAGGAGGGATTCGTCCGGTGCGGAACGGTGTTCGCCGAGGACGGGACCCCGAGGATCGCGTATCAGTGGATCGATAAAGCCGGGGCGTCGGATTCAGATGCAGAATCGTCGTTCTTTACCCCGTGAGGCGTACCTCCGTACGTCGAGGGGCAAAAACGGCGATAGAAAAAGCACATTGGATCGAAAAGAAAAAATCCGCAGGATTTTCACCTTAAAAAGGTGGAATCTGCGGATCTTTGTTTGTCTGACCGATCACAATTCAGTGCGTTTTCGGTCTGCGCTGAAGGCGGCGGCCCTTCAGTTTTCCAGTTGTTTTCCGAGGAACCCCGCGGCAGTCTGGATCAGCTTCGTCTCCATTTCGCCTACCGCCTGCCGTTCCCCGTCCTTCGGAGTC
>JAFWWR010000233.1 GCA_017518025.1 Clostridia bacterium | reverse complement strand
GCTCGCCCTTGAGGCGGTAGAAGCCCTCGCCCGACGGATCCTTGTCGCCGTAGGCCCCGAGCACGATCCGCCGTATCTCGTCCGGCAGCTCCGCCGGATGCGCCTTCGGACGGTAGGTCGTCGCCATCTCGAAGAGACGGACGTCTCTGTTCTTCACGGAGTAGTTTCGGGAGAGCACCTCCAGCTTGGAGGGGATCGCCGTGGTCCGCATGACGGAGGTGTCTTCGCCCAGCGGATTTATTATCGTGACGGAATCGCGCCGCGGGTCTCCCTCGGGGAGGCGGATCCTGTCGTAATACTTGGGGCTGATGAAGGAGAACGTCTGTATCTCGTCGAATCCCATGCCGCACAAGGTATCGCGGACCTTCACGTCGAAGGCCTGCTTGTCCGTGCGTGCGCCGATGGTCACTGCGTGGGGCAGGGACGACGGGATGTCGTTGTAGCCCCAGATGCGGATGACCTCTTCCGCAAGGTCGTTCATGGTCCGCACGTCGTCGCGGAAGGTGGGAACGGTGACGGTGAGGTTCTCCTCGTCCGTGCCGAACTGAAGATCCCGCAGGGTCTTCATCATGAACGGGACGTCCACGTCCGTGCCCAGCAGACCGTTGATCCTGTCCGCCTCCAGCGGCAGGACCACGCGTTCCTTCTTCACCGGGTACACGTCGATCAAGCCGTCCACCACGTCGCCGGCGTCAAGGAGCTTTATCAGCTCGCAGGCGCGCTTCAGCGCGGGAACGGTGGTCTCGGAATCCAGCCCCTTCTCGAAGCGGGAGGAGGACTCGGTCCTCATGCCCTGCTTCTGCGCGGTGACGCGCACGTTTCCGGGGTGGAACATGGCAGACTCGAACACAACGGTCTTCGTGCTCTCGGAGATGCCGCTGTTGGCGCCGCCCATGACTCCCGCCAGCGCCACCGCCTTGTTCTCGTCGGCGATGACCAGCATGGTGGGATCGAGCTTGTGCTCGATATCGTCCAGTGAGACGAAGATCTCGCCGTCCCGGGCGTCCCGGACGTTGATCTTCTTGCCCTCGAGGCACGCGTAGTCGAAGGCGTGCATGGGCTGACCGTATTCCAGCATCACGTAGTTGGTGATGTCCACGATGTTGTTGATGGGGCGCACTCCGGAGGCGCGGAGGCGCATCCTGAGCCACAGGGGTGAGGGCGCGATCCGCACGTTCTTCACCACTTTCGCGGAGTAGCGGTAGCAGCGTTCCGGATTCTTTATCTCAACGTCGATGTAATTCTTTATATCGTCGCCGTCGGCGGCGTCCTCGGGGAACTTCGCCTCGGGGAGGTTCAGCGGTACCCCGAAGGAGACCGCCGTCTCCCGGGCGAGACCGCGGACGCTGAGGCAGTCCGGTCTGTTGGGGGTGATCTCGAACTCCACCGCCGCGTCGTCCATCATGAGGAGCTTCTTCACATCCTCGCCGGGGACGGCGTCGGGGAGACCCACGTCGCCGAAGATCAGTATTCCGTCCTCAACGGCGCCGGGCATATCGTGAGTGGTGAGCCCCAGCTCCGCGATGGAGCAGAACATACCGTCGGACTCGACGCCCCGGAGCTTGCTTTTCTTGATCTTGATCCCGCCGGCGAGATTCGCGCCGTCGAGAGCCACGGGGACCTTCGCGCCTTCGAACACGTTGGTGGCGGCGGTGACGATCTGAATGGGCTCCGCCGCACCCACGTTCACACGGCAGACCACCAGCTTGTCCGCGTCCGGATGGCGCGCGATCTCAAGGATCTCGCCCACCGTCACGCCGGATATCGCTCCGTCGGGGTACTCGTACCCCTCCACCTTGGAGCCGGTGTCGGTCATCCTGTCGCAGTACTGCTTTATTTCTATGCCGTCCGTGCTGACGAAGTCGGACAGCCATTTCATTGATAAGATCATGTGACGTTATCTCCTTTCTTCACGCTCAGAACTGAGACAGGAATCTCAGGTCGTTCTCGTAGAGCAGACGCATATCGTCGATGTGATGCTTCAGCATGACGATCCTCTCCACGCCGAGACCGAACGCGAATCCGCTGTATTCGTCCGGGTCGATGTCGCATCCCCTCAGCACGTTGGGGTGTACCATCCCGGCACCCAGTATCTCGATCCAGCCCTCGCCCTTGCAGAGGCGGCATCCCTTGCCGCCGCAGACGAAGCAGGACACGTCCACCTCGGCGGACGGCTCCGTGAACGGGAAGTGGTGAGGACGGAAGCGGATCCTTGTGTTCTCGCCGAACATGGTCTTGGCGAACTGCTCCAGCGTGCCCTTCAGGTCGCCCATGGTGATCCCGCGGTCCACCACCAGCCCCTCCACCTGATGGAACACGGGGGAGTGGGTGGCGTCCATGGGGTCGGAGCGGTAGACCCGGCCCGGGGAGATTATCTTGATGGGCGGGCGCTTCTTCTCCATGGTGCGGACCTGCACCGGGGAGGTCTGGGAGCGGAGCAGGATATTGTCGGTGATGTAGAAGGTGTCCTGCATATCCCGCGCCGGATGGTCCTTCGGGATGTTCAGCGCCTGGAAGTTGTAGTAGTCGTACTCCACCTCGGGGCCTTCGGCGATCTCGAAGCCCATTCCGATGAAAATGTCCTCAAGCTCCCGCTGCGCCACGCTCAGCGGATGGGACTTGCCCACGTGAGCGCGGCGTCCCGGGACGGTGACGTCCAGCTTTTCCTCGCGCAGGCGGCGTTCCATCTCCGCGCCGCGCATCTCGGCGGCCTTTTTCTCGATGAGCGCCTCGATCTGCGAGCGGATCTCGTTGGCAAGCTGGCCTATGGCGGGTCTCTCCTCGGCGGAGAGGGATCCCATCTGGCGGAGGACCGACGTCAGCTCGCCCTTTTTGCCGAGGTATTTGACTCTCAGCGCCTCGACGTCCGCCTGGGCGGACGAGATGGCGGCGACGGCCTCCTCCTTGATCTTCTGAAGTTGTTCTCTCATTCCGGATCATCCTTTCATATTGGGAAACTTTTTTGAAAATAAAAACTCCCGACTGCAGTCCGTGACTGCGTCGGGACGGAACTCTGTTCCGCGGTACCACCCGCGTTCCGGCTCGCGCCGGCGCTCAGAGGGGCGTCGTGCCCCCGCGGCTGTAACGGGCTCCCCGCGCCGGACTACATATCACCCGACGTGCTCCGAAGGGAAGGGCGCGGCCGCCTGCGAAGCGCCTCCCAGCCAAGGGCGCTCTCTCTTGACGCAGCTTTCCGGCTTTGCCGCCTTCTTCACGGCATTTTATCACAAGTGATATTTTAGCAGTGAAAACCGGTTTTGTCAACATATTTTAATGTAAGGGAGCGGAAATTTACAATTTTCACCTTGACTGCGGCGGCCGCGGAGTATATATT
>JAFWWR010000232.1 GCA_017518025.1 Clostridia bacterium | reverse complement strand
GCTATCCGTGAGGGCGGCAGAACGGTCGGTTCCGGCGTCGTTTCCGACATCCAGGAGTAATTTCCTGACTAAAACTGAATAAAAACTATCTTTGGGGAATGGTGAAAATCCGTACCGGCGGTATAGTCCGCGAACGCGCCCACGGCGCGCCGAGCAGGTGAAACTCCTGCACCGACAGTCAAAGTCTGGATGAGAAAAGATAAGTTGAGAAAACGGTTATCGGTCCCTTTGGATTTGTTTCAAAGGGACCGTTTTTCTCAAAATCTCCCCGCTTACCATGAAAGGGGTATGATTATGGACAACAGAAAAACCGCGGCGAGGAGCCGCGAGGTGATCATGAAACTGTCCGGCGCGGCGCTTTTTGCGGCTCTCGCCTACATTTCCGTCTTCGTTTTCAGGATCAAGGTGCAGTTTCTCACCTTCGACGCCAAGGACGCGATCCTCGCCATCGGCGGGATGGTGTTCGGACCCGTAACGGCGCTTGTCACGTCGCTCCTCGCGGCGCTGCTTGAGATGATCTCCGTCAGCGACACGGGTTTCTACGGCTTTATCATGAATTTCCTGTCCAGCGCGTCCTTCGCCTTCTTCGCGTCGCTGGTGTATAAGTACAGAAGGAGCTTTTCCGGCGCGCTTCTCGGACTCGGCGCGGGCGTCGCCGCCATGACGGCGGTGATGATGGGCGCAAATCTCGCTCTGACGCCCCTGTATCTGTCGAAGATGGGCGTTCCGGGCGCGGACGTATCTTTCGTCGCGGGGCTTATCCCGAAGCTGCTGCTGCCTTTCAATCTGACGAAATCGCTGCTCAACGCGGGGCTGTCGCTTCTGCTCTACAAGCCGGCGGTCACCGCCATGAGAGCCGCGAAGATGCTTCCGAAGACGGAGGGCAGGGCCTTCGGCAAGAAAAACACGATCCTGTCCGTCGCCATCGCGGCCGCGGTCATCGCGGGGAGCGTGCTGTTCTTCATTTTCGGGATGAACGGCGTTATGGGATGGTTCGGCGCAAAGTGAGGGCCGCATATTGACTGTTCCACGATAATATGATAGAATAAAGCCGGGACGGCGGGACGGCCGCCGACCGGCTTTTTCAAATACCGTACGAAAGGAATATATGAAAATGAAGAAACTGCTGACTTTCATCCTTGTTCTCGCCCTGATCCTGTCCATGGTGACGGGTCTTTCCTCCTGCAAGAAAGAGGAAGACGGCGGCAAGGCCATCGGGGGCGACGTTGAGGAGAACCTCACCCCCTCCGAACTTTTCCGCAAGAGGTCGGAGACCTTCGCGGAGGAGTTGTTCCCCTGTGTGGACAAAGATACCTTTATCATCGAGGACGCCAACGCGTTCGGACTGAACGCGAAGGTGGAGGCGCCGTCCTTCCTCAAGGACGCCGTGAATATCGGTATCGAGGGCTCGTTTGCTCCCGATCTCGAGACCATCCTTCTGGACCTCACGGGGATCTACAGATCCTCCAACCTGAAGGTCAGCGTCGAAGTCGACGATATGAACGACGTGTACGTGACCTTCCCGGGCGTGTCCGAGGAATTCATTTTCGGCTCTCTCGAAGAGTTGTCAGGGGACTACTCCGCGTCCGATCTGAAGGACCTGCTGGAGAAGGGCACCGGTCTCTATGAGAAGATGCAGAAAGATATGACGGAACTCCTCGAAAAATACGTTTCCGACGAGAATATCGGGATCTCCGCCGCCGACGCGGTGGTGTTCGGCGAGACCGTCAAGGGAGTCGAGACGGTGACTCTCACTCTCGACCGCGACGACGTCATCTCCATCGCGAAGGACGTCTACGGGATATTCGGCGAATACGCCGAGGAGATCAAGGATCTTGTTCCCGAACAGGATCTCGACGACTATGACGACTACGACGATTACGACGATTACGACGACGAAGATTTCGAAGATTTCGACGACTTCGACGGCTTCCCGGAGCTCGACGAGGAAGATTTTGAAGATCTCCCCGAGGATATCAAGGTGACCGTGGCCTTCTTCAGCAAGGACGGAAAGGTGATCCGCGGCGAGGCGGCGGTTTCCGCCGAGGAAAAACACATCGTTATGTCCGCCGACGTGAAGCCGGGCAAGAAGACCGAGGCGCTCTTCTCGATCTCCGGCAGCGACGAGGACGGGACCGTTCTGTACGTTCCGATGAACTATACCTATGAGAAGGACGGCGACGATTTCGAGGGAAGCTTCGAGGTGCTCCTTGACAAGATCGTTCTTCCCGAGGACGCCGGGGACATAACCGACGAGATCAGCGAACTGAAGGCGGAATTCAAAGGCACCGTGACGGATAACGAGATCACCGCCGACGTGGACTTCATCGTCGGCGCGGACGGAATGAACGTCAGACTCCCGCTGAAGGCCGGTCTCAAGAGAGACGGCGACCGCGTGCTGTTCCATCTGTCCTGCGAGGTGAACGAGCTGAGCGTTTCCGCGGAGATCACCGGATTCTACGGCAAAGCCGACGTCCAGCGCGGACAGTTTGACAAGTCGAGAGGGCTCGACCTCAGCGACGACACCCTCGACGACAGCGATCCCAGAGTCCAGCAGCTCTACAGCGATCTGAAGGGCGCTCTCACCGACGTGATCGAGGACTTCCCGCAGGTGGCGGAGCTCTTCGAAGTCGATGATTATCCGGATTTCCCGGATGATCCGGACGAGCCGGACGATCCCGACGAGCCGGACGATCCCGACGAGCCGGACGATCCCGACGATGAAGGTGACTCCATGATCATCTACAGCGACGATATGCAAAGCCAGATCTACCTTGACGAGGACGGAGAGGGATACTTCAACGACGCTCTGGAAGCCTCCCGCAAGGGCGACGACTACACCATCACCGTGGGCGGCGACGAATACAGGTTCACTATCAAGAAGGACACGGAGACGGTGAACGTCTTCGGCTTTGAATTCGAAGTTGAAACGGACGAGACGGACGGAGATATCTATATTTGGCTGTCCCACGGCTCCGACGACGAGATCTTCATGTCGTTCGACGGTGACGATCTTCTCGGCGCGTCGAGAACTCTTTATTTCGAGTACGAAATTGACGGCGACGAACTTGTGATCGATCTCGGCGGAGACGAGATAACTTATAAATTTGAGATCACGGGGAATCATACCGCGGAGCTCGACGGCGTTGAGTACAAAATGATGAAGGGATAAAAGCGACACATAAAGGGCCGCGGCGCATGCCGACTGTCCCAAAGGACAGTCGGCAACGAAATCCACCCCTGCGGGGTGGGTGAAATCGCCTGCGGCGGTGAAATTGCCCTTCGGGCAGTGAAATCGCCTCGACGGCGGTGGGTGG
>JAFWWR010000231.1 GCA_017518025.1 Clostridia bacterium | reverse complement strand
CCCGGACGCGCTTCAGAAGCCGGTTCGCGATCCTCGGGGTGCCGCGGGAGCGCGACGCGATCTCCAGAGCGCCGTCCTCGTCGATGGGGATGTCGAGGATCCCCGCGCTCCGCTTGACTATAGTGGCAAGCTCCTCCGGAGAGTACAGCTCAAGCCGCAGGAGCACGCCGAAGCGGTCACGGAGCGGGGAAGTGAGCTGTCCCGCGCGGGTGGTGGCGCCGATCAGGGTGAAGTGCGCCAGCTGCAGCCGGATGGACCGCGCCGACGGGCCCTTCCCGATGAAGAAGTCCACGGAGAAGTCCTCCATGGCGGGGTAGAGTATCTCCTCGATGTTCCGGGAGAGCCGGTGTATCTCGTCGATGAAGAGCACGTCCCCCTCGCCGAGACTGGTGAGTATGGCGGCCAGGTCCCCCTGCCGCTCTATGGCGGGACCGGAGGTCACGTGGATGTTGACCCCCAGCTCGTTGGCGATAATGGATGAAAGGGTGGTCTTTCCGAGCCCGGGAGGGCCGTACAGCAGGACGTGATCGAGAAAATCGCCTCTCAGCTTCACCGCGTCGATGTAGATCTTCAGCACTTCCTTGGCCTTTTCCTGACCGATATATTCCTCCAGCGTTTTCGGCCGGAGACTGGGTTCCGTCTCCGCGTCCTCGCCGGAATATTCGGAAGATACTATCCTGTCTTCAAAATCGAATTCGCTCATATCCATCCCAAAACACCTCCCGCGGTTTTTCTCCCATTATGTTACCATATTTTGCCCCGGAAATCAACTCCGTATTTTCCGAAAAAGCGCCGACGTATTCCGTCGGCGCCTGTCCTTTTTCACCTCATCAGCGCCGCAAGAGCGCTCTTGATGATATCCTCCAGGGGATCCTCCATGTTCACGTTCTTCATGGCGGCGGCGATCTCCGAACGTGAGTACCCCAGCACCGCCAGGGCGTCCGTGGCGTCGGCCAGCTTCCCGCCGCCGACCGGTCTCGCCTTTGTCCCCGGCGCGGCTGCGGACGACGGGACGACCCCGGCCATCTTCGCCACCTTGTCGTGGAGCTCCAGCACGATCCTCGCGGCGGTCTTGGCGCCAACGCCCTGGGCCCGGGAGATCGCTTTCGCGTCCTCCGCGGCGACGGCGGCGTACAGCTTGTCGGGAGTGAACAGCGACAGCACCCCGAGGGCCACCTTCGGCCCCACGCCCGACACGTTTATCAGCAGCTTGAACGCGTCCAGCTCCTCCTTGGTGTAAAAGCCGAACAGTTCCACCCCGTCCTCTCTCACGGCCAGGTGCGTGTAGACTCTCACGTTCTTTTCCGCCGTCACGTTGCCCGCCGCGTCGAACTCCGGCATGGGCAGGGAGGTCAGAGTGTTCGCGCTGACGGTGATCTTGTATCCCACTCCGCCGCACTCGATGACGGCGTAGCCCCCCAGTACGTCCACCTCGAAAACTTTTCCGTAAAGAGTATAGATCATTCCTTTTCCTCCCCTTTGTCGCCCTCCGGCGCAAATTCCCATCCGTCCTCCGGCATCGCCCCGGCAGTCGCGATTTCGTCCTCGCCGCCGTCCTCCGGAGACTCTTCTTCCGTCGCCCCGGCGATTTCATCACCCTCCGGCGGGATCGCGTCTTCCGACACCGTCACCGCTTCATCGTCCGGCAGGACCGCGTCCTCCGATACCCCGGCGATTGCCTCGCCGTCCGGCGGGATCGCGTCTTCCGATACCTCGGCGATTGCCTCGCCGTCCGGCGGGATCGCGTCTTCCGGCTCGCCTGCTACGGGCACGGTCCGGACCGCTTTCCGGT
>JAFWWR010000230.1 GCA_017518025.1 Clostridia bacterium | reverse complement strand
GAAGAAGGAAGACACCCACAGAATGGCAGAAGCCAACAAGGCGTTTGCACATTTCAGATATTGATAAGAGGAGCGGGCCGGGTACGGTGACGGACCGTACGGCGCCGCAAGAAGGAGACAAGGTTTAAAAATATGCCAAGGGAATATTCGCTTGAGCATACCAGGAATATCGGCATCATGGCTCACATCGACGCCGGTAAGACCACGACTACGGAGCGCATCCTGTTCTACACCGGTAAGACCCATAAGCTGGGCGAGGTCCACGAGGGCGCAGCCACCATGGACTGGATGGAGCAGGAGCAGGAGAGAGGTATCACCATTACCTCCGCCGCCACAACGTGTTACTGGAAGAATACGCGAATCAATATAATAGACACTCCCGGTCACGTTGACTTCACGGTCGAGGTCGAACGCTCGCTCAGAGTTCTGGACGGTTCCGTCACGGTCCTCTGCGCCAAGGGCGGGGTCGAACCCCAGTCCGAGACGGTGTGGAGACAGGCGGACAAGTACCATGTTCCGAGAATGGCGTACGTCAACAAGATGGACATCATGGGCGCGGACTTCTATCACGTCGTCGACATGATGAAGGACCGCCTCAAGGCGCCCGCCGTTCCGATACAGCTGCCCATCGGTTCCGAGGACACTTTCCGCGGGATCATCGACCTCATGAACATGGAAGCCGACATCTACTACGACGATCTCGGCCGCGACATGAGAGTCGAGCCCATCCCCGCAGATATGCAGGGCAAGGCGCAGGAATACCGCGACGCCATGGTCGAAGCCATCTGCGAGACGGACGAGGCGCTGTTCGACAAGTTCTGCGAGGGCGAGGAGATCACGGTCGACGAGCTGAAGGCGGCTCTCCGCCGGGCTACCATCGACAACAAGATCGTTCCCGTCACCTGCGGGACCTCGTACAAGAACAAGGGCGTCCAGAAACTGCTTGACGCGATAGTCGATTACATGCCGGCGCCCACCGACGTCCCCGCCATCAAGGGGATCGACCCGAGAAACGACAAAGAAGTCGAAAGACACGCGTCCGACGACGAGCCGTTCTCGGCGCTGGCGTTCAAGATCATGACGGACCCCTTCGTCGGAAAGCTCTGCTTCTTCAGAGTTTATTCCGGTAAGGCGGACGCGGGTTCCACCGTTTACAACTCCACCAAGGACAAGAGAGAGAGACTCGGAAGGATCGTGCAGATGCACGCCAACGACAGGAAGGACCTGGATACCGTCTACGCCGGCGACATCGCCGCCGTGGTCGCCACCAAGTTCACCACCACCGGCGACACCTTCTGCGACGAGCGCCACCCGGTCATCCTGGAGTCCATGGAGTTCCCGGAACCGGTCATCAGAGTCGCCATCGAGCCCAAGACCCGCGCGGGTCAGGAAAAAATGGGCATCGGGCTGGCGAAGCTGGCCGAGGAGGACCCCACCTTCCGCACCTACACCGACGAGGACACGGGTCAGACCATCATCGCCGGAATGGGCGAACTTCACCTGGAGATCATCGTGGACAGACTGCTCCGCGAGTTCAAGGTGGAGGCGAACATCGGCAAGCCGCAGGTCGCCTATAAGGAGACCATCCGGAAAACTGTCGACGAGGAATGCAGATTCAAGAGACAGACCGGCGGCGCGGGTCAGTACGCTCACGTCAAGATCATCCTGGAGCCGAACGAGCCCGGCAAGGGCTACGAGTTCATCAACAAGGTCACCGGCGGATCCATTCCCAAGGAATATATCGAACCTGTCAATCAGGGTATCCAGGGGGCCATGCAGAGCGGCGTTCTCGCCGGCTACAACGTAGTCGACGTGAAGGTCACACTCTACGACGGTTCCTATCACGAAGTGGACTCCTCGGAAATGGCGTTCAAGATCGCCGGGTCCATGGCGTTCAAAGAGGCGATGCGCAAGGCGGATCCCGTCCTGACGGAGCCGATCATGAAGGTCACGGTCATCACCCCCGATCAGTACCTCGGCGACGTTATCGGAGATCTCAACTCCCGCCGCGGACAGGTCAATTCCATGGAGCCGAACAACGGCGCGACGGAGATCGTTGCAAACGTTCCTCTGTCGGAGATGTTCGGATACGCTACCGACCTGCGCTCCAAGAGCCAGGGCCGCGCGCAGTATTCGATGGAGCCGTCCCACTTTGCGGAGGTGCCGAAGTCCATTTCGGAGGCCGTGATAAGCTCAAAAGGAAAATAAATTTAAATAAAAAAACACAAAAAATCAACCAAACAAAAATCAGGAGGAAAGATCCATGGCAAAGGAAAAATTCGAAAGAACAAAACCCCACG
>JAFWWR010000229.1 GCA_017518025.1 Clostridia bacterium | reverse complement strand
TCGATAAAATACGCCGTCGGGAACGGATACATGAACGGCGTCGGCGGCGGCAAGTTCGATCCCGCCGGCTCCATGACCCGGGGAATGGTCGTGACGGTGCTCTACCGCATGTACGGCAGCCCCGAGGTGGAATTCGAGGACGTTTTCACCGACGTTAAGGCGGGAAAATACTACTCGAACGCCGTCATCTGGGCGAAGAACAACAATATCGTCAACGGCGTCGGCGACGGGAAGTTTGATCCGTCCGGCAAGATCACCCGCGAGCAGCTTGCGACCATGCTGAACAGATACGCGGAGTTCGAGGGTAAAGAATTCCGGCCCGCGGGAGACCTGTCGAAGTTTCCCGACGCGGACAAAGCCCACAGCTATGCGAAAAACGCCCTGATCTGGGCGACGGACCGCGGCCTCATCACCGGCGTGAAGTCCGGGGACAAAGATCTCCTGGACCCCCGGGGCAACGCCACCCGGGAGCAGTTCGCCGCAATCCTCAAGCGGTACTGCGAGGCGGATCTCGCGATGCCGCTTGAATACAACACCCCCGCGGTGATGGGCCACTACACAGAGAAAGAATATCCCCTCGTCACGGACGCGGACGTATACGTGGCGACGGACGGCGCCGACACAAATCCGGGCACGTTTGACGAGCCGGTCGCCACATGGGGAAGAGCCGCGGACCTCGCCCGGGAGAAGAAGGCCGAAAAGACGGGCGACGTGATCGTCGCGTTCAAGGCGGGCGACTACGGGCCGCTCTCCGTCGATCTCACCGCCGGGGACTCCGGTACTCCGGAGCAGAAGATCATCTACTGCAAGTACGGCGACGGGGAAGTGGTCTTCAATAACGGCCTCGATATCACCGAAAGCGATTTCGAGGAGCTGAGCGAGGAAGAAAAGACCTACTTCAACTCGAACTACGTCGGCAATATCAAAAAGGCGGACGTGTCGTCAGTCATCGACGCGGGAAACCCCGCCGACAGCATGATAATATTCTACGACGGCGGACTCTGCGACAAAGCGCGGTTCCCCAACAAGTACCCGGACGGCTCGGATCAGCTCTTTACGGCGGCAAGCTACAACGACAAGCAGTCTCTCACGATCTTCCAGCCGTCTCTTTTGAGGAGGCTCGCCGCATACGACGAGCTGTCGTTCTCGACCATGGAGACCTACGGGTACATCATCCGCGGATATAGGAAGGATTCCTTCAAGGTCGCGAGTTTCGACAACGATACCAAGGTCCTGCAGATCGCCAACTGGGAGACTTCGGAGTTCGGCGTGATGCGCGACTGGGCGGGCGTCGACGGACTGGGTATACAGCTTTGCCTTACCAACATTCCGAAGGAACTCGATAACACGCACGAATACTGGATAAACCCCGCAACAAAGACTCTTTACGCATTCGCGCCGGAGGGAACTTACCACATCCCGGTGCTCGGGACCATGGTGAACATGGAAGGCGTAAACGACGTGACCTTCCGGGGCCTCACGTTCAGGAACACCTCCGGCAGCTTCATCCGCGGCGAGCTCTGCCACGGCGTGACGCTGGAGCTGTGCACGTTCTGCGGAGTCTCCTCCACGGCGGGCGTGTATTTCAACGACAACACCGTCGAGCGCCCTATGGGGCTCACCGTCAGGGAGTGCGACTTCTCATGTGCGTACGGAGCATCCCTCTACGTCAACGGACAGTGTAAAGAGCAGAACAGGTATCTGAAGAGGACGGACGTCGTATTTGACAACAACCAGGTCTCGACTTCGAATCTGGTTTACGACGTTGAATGCGCGGTGGATATGCCTCATTGCAGCGGGCTCTCCGTCACGCACAACCGATTCTGCAACACTTCCCGCGGAGCGTTCTCCTTCAGCCATTCATACGACGTGAATATCGAGTACAACGAGTTCACCGGGATAATGAAGAACTCCGAGGACGGCGGCGCGGTCTATTCCAACGGTTCGACGGACGGCTGGCACGTGACTGTCAGACACAATTTCTTCGATTATATGCCCGCGGAGGGTACCGGGACCTTCGGTTATTACGTGGACGACGATACCTGCGGCGTGGAGATCTGCAACAACCTGTTCTACGACGCGGCGAATCCCGTGATGATCCATCTGGGAAGGGACAACGTCGTTCACGACAACGTCTTTATCCACGGCGGCGTCTCTTTCAGCGTCGGCCAGCGGAACGAGATCGACGAGCTCGGTCTGGAGGGCGCCATGAAATCCGGCGGTGAGTTCAGGAAGACCAGGAACAAGTGGACGAAGGTCTTCGGCTACATAGAGACGTATCTGGAGTTCAGAGCCGGGATAGAGCAGTGGTGTCCCGAAGTGCTGAACTATCACCTGGATTATGAAAATATGGACGACCCGTATTTCGTCATGAATCCGGTGAACACGGTAAAGGACAACGTTTACATCAACAGTCACGGCGATACTGACGCGGAGACCGGCGTGTATACGCAGCGGTACGTTACGATCGAGGGGAACAGAGGATTCACCTTTGAAGAAAATCCAATGTTCGTCAACCCGACCCTCGGCGATTACCGCCTCCGCGCCGATGCGGAAGACTTCCCGGATATCGAATTTGAGAAGATCGGAAGATACTGAGAAAAAGCCCGCTTCGGCGGGCTTTTCTTAATGGAAAATTGAAAATTGAAAATGGAAAATGGAAAGTGAAAACGCCCGCGCCGCGGGCGTTTTTTCTCGTATATTATTCTTCGTTCGAAAGTTTGATGAACCTTTCGAGCTTGTCCAGCGCCGCGCCGGAGTCGATGACCTCGGCGGCGAGCTTTATCCCGTCTCCGATATCGTCGCACTCGCCCGCGGTGTACAGCGCCGCGGCGGAATTGAGAAGCACCGCGTTCCGCTTCGGTTCGATCGTTTTGTCCGTTTCTCCGGAGAGGATCCTTCTGGTGAGAAGCGCGTTTTCCTCCGCGGTGCCGCCGAGGAGAGCGTCTCTTAGGCAGAGTTCCAATCCATAGTCCCGCGGATCGACGGAGTAGGATCTGAAAAAGCCGTCCTTCACTTCGCACACCCGCGTCGGCGCGCTCATGGAGATCTCGTCGAGGCCGTCCTCTCCGTGGACCACCATCGCGCGCTTGACTCCGAGATTGGTCAGCACCTTCGCCAGCGGCTCCACCAGATCCGCGTCATACACGCCCATTACCACCATCCCGGCGCCCGCCGGATTGGCAAGAGGGCTCAGTATATTGAATATCGTCCTGATCCCCAGTTCGTTTCTGATCGGGGTGACGTATCTCATAGCGATATGATAATTCTGAGAAAAGAGGAAACAGAGTCCGATCTTCTTTAAAATATAACTGCTTCTCTCCGGAGGGATGCTGATGTCCGCTCCCAGCGCCTCGAACAGATCCGCGGAGCCGCAGCCGCCTCTGGATGACCTCTTCCCGTGTTTTGCCACGGGGACGCCCGCCCCGGCTACGACGATCGACGAGGTCGTCGAGATATTGAAGGAATCGGTCCCGACGCCGCCTGTGCCCATGATCTCCAGCACGTCCATGTCGTGGAGTAGTTTTATGCAGTGCCGCCTCATCCCCGCGGCGGATCCCGTTATTTCCTCGATGGTCTCTCCTTTGAGAGCGAGGGCGGTGAGATACGCGCTCATCTGGACCGATGTGGCGTCTCCCCGCATAATCTCGTCCATGACTGCCTCCGCAGTCGCCGCGTCAAGGTCGTGCTTCTTTGAAAGTTCGATTATTGCTTCCTTTATCATTCCGGTCCGCCCCTTTCCGAATTGTTCACGTCCATTTTACGAAATTCGGCGCAAAATGTCAACAGTTGAGGCAAAACTAACCCATTATCCCGCAAAAAAAACGTACTTTGATTATAGCGCCCGCCGCGGAGTCATAATATATGAAAAAAGAATGGGGGCGACGGATATGAGCGAGAGGAAACTGAGACTGGCGGCGTACCGCCTCGTGATCCTCGTTCTCGGCGGTATCGTCCTGCGGTTCGCCGTGAAATACCTCCTTGCGGCGATGATCCCTGTGATGCTGGCGGTCGCCGTGTCGGCAGCTGTCCGACCTCTCGCCGTTCGGTTTTCAAAGAGGACGAGGATCAGCGTTCGGATCAGCGCCGCCGTTTTTGTCTCCCTCGCCATGTTCCTCGTCTTCTACCTCACCGCGTCCGTCGGCGCGAAACTCCTCGGGGACGCGGGGAAATTCCTGATGGGTATCGTGAAAGGGCTCGAAAAGGAGGACAATCCTCTGCGCCGCACGGTGGATTTCTTCTCCGGGCTCCGGGAAAACCTGCCCGTACTCGACCGCCTGGACGCGGCTCTCGGCCGCGAGACAGCGGAGAAAATCTACAATGCGGCGTCCGGATTCCTGCTGAAAGAGGCGTCGAAATACGGAGCTCTCATGACCTCGGCGGCGGGGAACCTGATCGTCGCGATACCCGGGATCGCCTTCGGGGCGGCGGTGCTCGTCATCGGATCGTTCTATCTGACCATGGACCGTGACGGTGTGGCGCGGGGCCTGGCTTCGGTCTTGCCCGAGGGCGCGGGACGCGCGGTGCGCCGGGTGAGGGACGCCGCCGCGGGAGGTCTCGGCAAGTACGCCCGGGCGTACCTCATCATAATGCTCGTCACGTTCTGCGAGCTGTTCGCCGGTTTTCTCATTCTGCGGATCAGATACGCCTTTCTTATCGCGGTCCTGGTGGCGGTGGTCGATATCCTGCCGGTACTGGGGTCGGGCACCGTCCTGCTCCCCTGGGCAGCGGTGCTTGCCATGACAGGCGACGTGCGCCGGGCGGTGGGCCTTGCCGTCCTGCTTTTCATCATGTGGGTGGTGAGACAGTTTATGGAGCCTCGCCTGGTGGGAAAGTTCATGGGCGTCCACCCGTTTCTCTCCCTCTGCGCGGCGTATATCGGTTTTTCGCTTGCGGGGGTGCCCGGCCTTTTCGCCGCCCCGTTCATTCTGTACGGGTTGAAGTCCGTCTTTTCGGGTGAGAACGAAAAAACGGCGCGGGAGACTGTCGTCCCCGCGCCGCGTGACAGGTGATCCCGCTCAGGATACGGCTGCAAACGCCTTTTTCATCAGCTCCGCGCCGTCGCGGAGTTTTTCTTTGTCCGGGGCGAATATCTCCGCCGTGACCTCCCCGGCGCGGACCCGTTCTCCGTCTTTTTTGTGAAGAAGGATCCCCGCCGCAGGGTCCACCGCGTCCCCTTTCTTCGCCCGACCCGCGCCCAGAGCCACGGACGCCTTTCCCGTGAGTCCGGCGTCCGGCGAGGTGAAATATCCGTCCTTTTCCGCACGGAATTCGTATCTTTCCGCCGCCGGAACGAGGTAATACCCGCCGGCCTTCAGCGGAGTCGCGTCGCCTCCCTGCGCCTCGACCAGAGTAAGGAATTTCTCATACGCCGCGCCGGTGAGGATCGCTTCCCGCGCCGCCTTCTCACTTGAATCGCCGTCTTTGCCCAGGGCGAGACGGACCATCTCCGCCGTCAGTCTGACGGACAGGTCGAAAAGCTCGCCGCTTTCCTCGCCACGGAGCACCCTGACCGCCTCGTTCACCTCAAGAATGTTTCCCACAGCGAACCCCAGCGGTCTGTTCATATCCGTAGCGGTCACGCTCATCCGCCTTCCGTGCGCCTCGCCGATCTTCACCATAAGGTGCGCGAGCGCCTCCGCTTCGTCCGCCGTTTTCATGAACGCTCCGGAGCCGTATTTTACGTCCAGCACGATGGAATGAGCCCCGGACGCCAGCTTTTTGCACATGACGCTTGACGCGATCAGCGGGATGGAGTCCACCGTCGCCGTCACGTCCCTGAGGGCGTAAAGCCGCTTGTCCGCGGGGGCGAGCTCGTCCCCCTGACACGCCACCGCCACGCCGTTTTCCTTCACCAGCGACACGAACCGTCCCGTGGTCAGCGAGCAGGAAAACCCGGGTATCGACTCCAGCTTGTCCGCCGTGCCGCCGGTGGCGCCGAGCCCTCTGCCCGACATTTTTACCACCCGAACGCCGCAGGCGGCGGCCGCCGGAGCGACGATCAGCGTGGTTTTGTCGCCCACGCCGCCGGTACTGTGCTTGTCGCAGGACCCGTCGCCTATGCCCAGGGAATCGAGGTCCATCGTCTCGCCGGAGTTGGCCATTTCCCGGGTCAGGACCGCGGTCTCGCCGTCTGTCATCCCCCGCAGACAGATCGCCATCAGCATAGCCGAGAGCTGGTAGTCCGGGATCTCCCCGGACGTTGCCCCGCGAACGAAGAAGGCAAGCTCACCTTCAGTCAGCTCGCCTCCGTTTTTCTTTTTTTCGATAAGATCGAAAGTCTTCATTCCGCCTTTATCCTCTCGTCTTGTTTTCCGCGATCGTCAGGATAAGATCCCTGGTCCCCGCCGCGAAGGCGCGGTCGTCGCCGCGTCCGTATTTGATTATCTCTCTGACGTAGGTGGACGACACGTGCATGAACTCCGGTCTCGAGGGGAGGAACACCGTGGTGAGACCGCTATCGAACCTGCGGGTTATCTCCGCCATTCCGAATTCGTAATCGAAATCCGCGGCAGACCTGAGCCCCTTCACAACGAAGGAGGCGCCGAGCTCCCTCGCCGCGTCGGCGGTGAGCCCGGAATAAATGTGCGCCGTCACGTTTCCGATACCTTCCTCTTTCATGGCCGCCACGGCGGCGCGGGCGACGGTCAGCCGCTCCTCCGGGGTGAACGTCCCGGACTTCTCGCTGTTGACGAGCACCACGACTTTGACCTCGTCGAACAGTGAAGCCGCGGTCCTGATCACGTCGGCGTGACCTGCGGTCAGGGGATCAAAGCTCCCCGGTACTATGGCAATCCTTTTCATCAGAGTATCTCCTTTCGCCGCGTCATTTTTCTCCGGCAGGCGCCAGAACGGTGACTCTCGTCCGTCCGTATATCTTCGTTTTGAGGATGTCGTACCGCGACGCGACTCCCTCGTCGCCGGAGAACACGTCCGCGATGACCGCGCCGTCCGAGAGCAGCCCGTCCTTCTTCCTCTTGCTGGGTTTTCCCTTGAATCCGGTGTCCGATTCCGCGATGATGAACCCGCCCTCGGCAATGATATCTGCGTCGGCAATTGCCGAAAGAGAATCCCGCAGCAGCCCGGTGTTGTACGGCGGATCGAGGAACACCACGTTGAATTTCTCCCGTCCCGCGGCGCCTTTCAGGTACGCCGCGTAATCGGAGCAGGATATTCTGCATCTGTCGAACAACTTCGTTTTCTTCGCGTTATCGATGATAACGTTCACGGCGTCCCGGGACTGATCCACGATGACGGCCTTTCCCGCTCCGCGGGACAGCGCTTCCAGCGCAAGCTGGCCCGATCCCTCGAACAGGTCCAGTACGACGCGTCCCTCAAGATCGAACTGGATCATGGAGAAGATCGCTTCCTTCACCTTGTCGGAGGTGGGTCTCGTGGCGTCCGAGTCGAGAGTCGTGAGCCGCGCTCCTCTTGCCTCGCCTGTGATGATCCTCATGATGGCTGATTCCTTTCCGCCTTACTGTTTTCCGTTATCACCCCGGAAGTGACGGAACACCTCCGCGGCGTCTTTTTCTGAGATCCCGGGCGCTTTCCGGAGCTCCTCCGGTGTCGCCCTCTTTATATTATCAAGTTTTTTGAAATATGACAACAGTTTTTTTGCTTTTGACGGCCCGATCCCGGGGATTTTTTCGAGCGATGACGTTCTCAGCGTCCGTCCCTTCGCTTTTTTCATCCTTCCCACGGTGTATCGGTGGACCTCCTCCTGGATCCCGTAGATGAAGCGGAACACGTTCATCTGCTTCGAGATGTCCACCTCGCCGTCCGGCCCCACCAGGGTCCTCGTCTTGTGATAATCGTCCTTCACCATGCCGAAAACGGGAATCCGGGCGAATTCCGTGTCCTTCAGCGCCTCCGTCACCACGCTCACGTGGCCCGCGCCGCCGTCCAGCAGGATGAGATCCGGCTCCGCGGCCATTCCGGAGCCCTCCTCGCCCACGTGAGCGAGCCGCCGCGTCAGCGTCTCCCTCATGGCGGCGTAGTCGTCCGGTCCGTCGGTGGATCTGATCTTGAAAGTTCGGTATTCGCTCTTTGTCAGCTTGCCGTCCAGCGCCGTCACCATTCCTGCGGTAACGTGCTCCGAACCCAGATTCGATATGTCGTACGCCTCGATCCTCTCGGGAAAGACCTCCAGCGACAGAAGCCTCGCCAGCTCCGCCAGCACCTTCTCGGACGCCTTTTTCTTCGATACTTTGGCTTCCGTATGCGATCTCGCGTCGCTTACCACCATGTCGCAGAGGTATTTCGACGCGCCGCGCTTGGGCGTTTTCACCGTGACACGGTGGCCGCACTGCTCCAGGAGGAACCGCTCCAGCTCCTCCGTGTCCTGACGGGACAGCTCGAATGACAGAAGTATCTCCTTCGGGATGAGGTCGCGCCCGCGGTAAAGCCCGCTGACGAAGGAAGCGATAGGCGACTCGTCCGCCACCTCCCCGTCGGGGGAGGGGGACATGGTGATCGCCGCGTCGTCGATGAGAAAATGTTCGCTGTCCAGGACGCAGCCGTTTCTGATCCGGTATACGGAAATGCTGTCGTGGGCGGCGGACGTCATGTCCGCGGTGCAGAGGCCGATGACGTCGCAGTTCACGTCCGGGGACCCCACCGTTTTCTGCTTCTCTCCCAGTTTCCCGAGCGCCGCCAGAGTATCGCGGCATTTGGCGGCCTTCTCGAACTCCAGGTTCTCAGAATACCGCTCCATATCGCGCCTGAGGGACTCCGTGACGTCGCGTGTGGCGCCCCGGAGCACGTTCACCGCCATGTCGACGGCGGCGCGATAGTCCTCTTTCGTCACGTTTCCCGTGCAGATACCGAGGCACCGGCCGATCTGCATATTCACGCAGGGCCTGCCGCGCCCGATGTCCTCGGGGAACTTCTTTTTGCAGGAGGGGATCCCGAAGGTCTTCTCCAGGGACGAGATCACGGGGTACACCGTGGACGTGGACGAATACGGTCCGAAGTAGAGCGCGCCGTCTGCGCGGCGGGTCCTGGTCATGGTGATCCGCGGCCAGTCGTCCTTCACGTTCACTTTGATGTACGGATAGGACTTCGCGTCCTTCAGCTTGATGTTGTATCGGGGCGTGTGCTGCTTTATGAGGCTGTTCTCCATGGCGAAGGCCTCCATCTCCGTGTCGCAGGTGATGAAGCTGAAATCGCAGACGGAGGACGCCATCTTTTCGGTCTTCACGTCGTGGTATCCGTGAAAATACTGGGAGACCCTGTCCCTCAGAGACCGGGATTTCCCCACGTAGATTATTCTTCCCGCGCCGTCCTTCATGATATACACGCCGGGGGAGCGGGGAAGTGAGGCGGCCTTTTTGCGGAGCGCCTCTATATCCCTTTTTATGACCGTGCGCCCGCCGGGAGCGCTCTTTTTCGTTTCCGTCATTTACGGCTCTCCTCGTTTCAAACGAACAAAGCGAGGGTGCGGGGCACCTTCGCTCTGACTGCAAGATATTATGTTGTTTCCTGCCGCCCGCCCCGGAGCGGCTTCCGTGAAAAGGACGGATTACTCGGTAAAGCCGGTGTCGATCAGCGTGGCGAGACCCTCGACGGCTTCGCCCTCGTCGGGTCCGTCCGCGTGAAGGGTGATGACCATGCCCTTGACGATGCCCAGGGAAAGAACGCCCAGCAGACTCTTCGCATTGACGCGGCGGTCTTCCTTCTCGACCCAGATGGAACTCTTGTAGGAATTGGCCTTCTGGATGAAGAAGGTGGCGGGACGCGCATGGAGCCCCACGTTATTCTTTATTGTGACTTCTTTTGAAACCATTTTATAAGCTCCCTGAATCCGAAAAATAGTCCCGCCGGGGCGCGTCGCACGCCCGGTCCGGTTGTTTTGTTAACAAGTATTATATCAAAACCCCGCGGCAAAATCAAGGTATCGGGCGGATTTTTTAATCGGCATAATCAACAACTTTCCCCGAAAAAAGGGCGCGGAATAAAGCAAACTCCGATAAAAAAGGCCGTTTTCGGTTGACAACGGACGCCGGAGAGGAAAAGTACCGGAGCCCGTTTCCGGGCTCCGGTACGGATAAGCTGTTGTCAGCAGGCGCCGTGCGCCAGCATGGCGTTGACGACTTTCTGGAATCCGGCGATGTTCGCGCCGGCAACGAAGTTGCCCTTCATGCCGTACTCTTCCGCCGCGTTCGCGATGTTGTGGTAGATGCCGACCATGATCCCGTTCAGCTTCTGGTTCACTTCCTCGAAGGTCCAGCTGAGACGTTCGCTGTTCTGGGACATCTCCAGCGCGCTGGTGGCCACGCCTCCGGCGTTGGACGCCTTGCCGGGAACGAACAGAACGCCGTTCTCCTGCAGGTATTTCGTCGCCTCGATGGTGGAGGGCATGTTTGCGCCTTCGCAGACCGCCTCGACGCCGTTGGCGACGAGCGCCTTCGCGTCGTCCAGCAGAAGTTCGTTCTGAGTAGCGCAGGGCAGGGCGATGTCGCACTTGACGGACCATACGCCGCGGCCCTCGTGATACTCGGACTCGGGACGGTACTTCTTGTACTCGGTGAGACGCGCGCGGTTCTTTTCCTTGATCTCCTTGACTGCGGCGAGATCAACGCCGTCCTTGTCGTAGATCCAGCCGGTAGAGTCGCTCATGGTGACGACCTTGCCGCCCAGCTGCGTGGCCTTTTCCGCGGCGTAGATCGCCACGTTTCCGGCGCCGGAGATGACGACGGTCTTGCCTTCGATGGAAGAGCCGTTGCACTTCAGCAGCTCGCGGACGAGATAGAGCAGACCGTAGCCGGTGGCCTCGGTGCGGACGAGAGAACCGCCGTAGGAGAGGCCCTTGCCGGTGAGGACGCCCTCGTAGAGGCCGCGGATGCGCTTATACTGACCGAACATATAGCCGATCTCCCGCGCGCCGGTGCCGATGTCGCCGGCGGGAACGTCGGTGTCCGCGCCGATGTATTTGCAGAGCTCGGTCATGAATGACTGGCAGAACGCCATGACCTCGCGGTCGGACTTGCCCTTGGGGTCAAAGTCGGAGCCGCCTTTGCCGCCGCCGATGGGGAGGCCGGTCAGGGAGTTCTTGAACACCTGCTCGAATCCGAGGAACTTGATAACGCTGAGGTTGACCGAGGGATGGAGTCTGAGGCCGCCCTTGTAAGGACCGATGGAGTTGTTGAACTGTACTCTGTAACCCGTGTTCACGCGGATCTTGCCGCTGTCGTCCACCCACGGGACTCTGAAAATGATCTGACGGTCGGGCTCCACGATCCTCTCCAGGATCGCTTCGCTCTCGTAGAGCTTCTCGTTCTTTTCGATGACCTTCTCAAGAGACTCGAATACTTCGCTTACCGCCTGGAGGAATTCCGGCTGATAGGAGTATTTTGCCCGAACGGCTTCAAGTGTTTTTTCTGTGTAGTTCATAGTCTGTTTCCTTTCCTTTGCCGTGTCGCGCAGGTGCGGAGACCCCCCGCATCGCTCTCGGACGACTCATAAAAAAATTACGCTAATAAATATACCACAAAATGGATTAAAATGCAACAAGAAGATCGCGGCGGAGTGAAATTTTTTTCGGGAGCGGGATCACGGGAGTTTTCTGCTCG
>JAFWWR010000228.1 GCA_017518025.1 Clostridia bacterium | reverse complement strand
GTCTCTCCGGTATTGAAGGAATCCTTGGCCTGCTTCTGTCTCGGTCCGAATCCGTCGTAGGCCATGATGTTGTCTTTCAGAAGACAGTCGCTGATCCTGCTGGCGGAAACGCCGTTCTCGTCGATATCGGACATACCGTTCCAGATCTCCGCGCTGTGGCCGCAGCACACCATCACGTTGCCGATGTAGCGCACGTTGCGAATCTGATTGGGATTGCCTGCGCTGCCGCCGCCCTGACTGGTGAGTCCGCCGTCACCCACGTCGTGGACGTAGCAGTTCCGGACCAGGATCCCGTCGGAGCCTCCGTGCGCCTCGATGCCGCTCTCCACCGACGACAGGGCGCCGTGGACGCAGCCGATCTCGCAGTTGGTGTAGGTGACGTTTCTACCGCCGGAGCGGACACAGTACGTACCGGAGTACATGAAGGCAAGGTTGTCAAAACGGGAGTTGTTCGCGCCCCAGGCGGCGGTGCCGTTCCGCCCCGCCTTTATATCGTGGAAGAAGTCCGCAGGATTGCCCCGGTCAAAATAGAGCCAGAGCGTTCCGGTCTCGTAGTCGTGGAAGAATTCCAGATTGTGGAGCAGGGTAGTGGACGGGTCGGTCATTTCCCGGGAGGGCGCCTCGTACCACTCAAATCCGTTGTAGTACATTCCTCTGGCGCAGGACGTGATCCCCTCGCCGAAGGTCTGCTTTTCTCCGCTCGCCGCGATGCGGAGCCCCACGTATTCGCCGAAGTTGAAGTATATATTCGAGATCTCGGAACGCTCGCCGTACCAGATGGTCTCTTCGCCTTCGCTGTTTGTTGTGACGTTGGGGTCGACGCACTCGATCTTCCAGATGTTCGGGTACCCGGTCTCTTCCCAGTTGCCCACGTTGTTCGAGTCCGTGAAGTCCAGCGCGCAGGTGAACAGCGGCTTCGGCCCCGTGCCGTAGGCGCCGTAATCGACTCCGTCGGTGCAGTTGAGCGCGCTGACGGAGTTGTCGTGGTATCTCTTCGGATAGAACACGCTGCCTCTCTCGAAGAACACACCGTCGCCGGGTTTCAGTTTGTTAAGATAGAGGTTCGGGCCGGGTTTGTAGTTCCACAGCGCGTCGGGAGTTTTCCACGCGGTCTGCGGGGTGAGCCCGTCGTTCTTGTCGTCGCCGTGGATGGACGACACGTAGTAGCAGGTGCCGCCCCTGGCCTTGATCTGCTCGGGAGTAAGCTCGGACTTTGAGTTTTTGATCTCCGATATCCGGTCTTTCAGGAGAGTGTCATACTTCTCTTTGTCCTCGGCGGTGTATTCGCGCCAGTCGAGATTCTGTTTCAGCTCGTAGTTCTTGAGATAGTAGTCGATCTCCGGGTCCGAGGCGGGTGTGAACGATCTCGCTTCCTCCTCGGTGGCGAAGAATCCGACGTACCTTATCACGAATTTCCCCTCGACGGAGAAATCGTTCTCGCAGGGAACGAACAGCAGATTCGCGATCTGCGAAGAGTAGTTGATGTTCGGGTGCGCCGTGTTCACTTCATTCAGGTCGATGAAGGCGACTTTCATTCCGTCCTCGTCCCCGCCGGCCGTGACGGTCAGATCCTGAGAGAATCCTGCCGACTCTTTCTGAGTCTTGTTCACGTTGTACCGGACGGCGGGCATGTCTCCGTCCATGCCGTCATAGGCATAGCAGATCCTGACGTAGGGCGTCGCCGAGACGTCGATCTCGCCGTAGTTGATCGAGATCCCCACGGTGTTCGCCTCAACG
>JAFWWR010000227.1 GCA_017518025.1 Clostridia bacterium | reverse complement strand
TATTATGGATAACAATCAAAGAAACGCCACCGCCGCGGCGACGGGCAAATTCAGACGGCAGCTCTGGGGTCCGTTCATCTCGGCGCTGAAGAAATACCGCCTCATATCGGAGGGCGACAGGATCGCCGTCTGTATGTCGGGCGGTAAGGACTCCGCCCTGCTCGCCGTGCTGATGAAGGAGCTGCAGCTCCACAGCGACGTGCCCTTCGAGTGCGAGTATATCGCCATGGATCCGGGCTATACCCCGGATAACCTCGCCCGGCTGCGGGAGAACGCGGATCTTCTCGGGATCCCGGTGACAGTATTCTCCACCAACGTGTTCCGCGTGGCAGATAGACAGGAAAAATCCCCCTGCTACCTCTGCGCACGGATGAGGCGCGGCCATCTCTACAACTTCGCACGGGAGCTGGGGTGCAACAAGATCGCCCTCGGGCATCACATGACGGACGTGATCGAGACCACCCTCATGGGCATGCTGTGGGGCTCCCAGATCGAGGGGATGCTCCCCCGCCTCCGCAGCACGAACTTCGAGGGGATGGAGCTTATTCGACCCTTATATAGAATAAGGGAAGAAGATATCGTGAAGTGGGCGCGGTACTGCGGCCTCGAGTTCCTGGGATGCGCCTGCTCCATGACGGCGGAGGATTCGCGCCACTCATCCAAGCGGGCGGAGACGAAAAAGCTGATAAAATCTCTCCGTGAGATCTGCCCAGACGTGGAGATCAACCTGTTCAACAGCATCCACAACGTGAACGCGGACACCATGCCCGGCTACAAGCTGAACGGGGAGGTCCATTCCTTCCTGGAGCGGCTTGGCGAGGACGCCTCCCCGGATGAGGATGACCCCGGTATTTAGCACTCGCATGACGCGACAAGCAAAAAAACGTCCCCTGGAGATCGGAAGGTCCCCGGGGACTTTTTTTGACCCGCCGCCCGTCCCGCGCGGCGAAAAACCGGCGCGCCGGGGTCTCCTCCGGGGGCCGCGGAACGCCGAAAATACAAATGAATCGGGAAAACCGCGGGAAAAAACAAAAATATTTGTTAAAATAATGTAAATGTTCAAAAAAGTACTTGATTTTTTCCCCGCTTGAGACTACAATATAGCGTGAAAGGTTGGCACTCACATACCGCGAGTGCTAAAAAATCAAAAAATCGCGTTGAACGACGCATTGAAGGAGGTCATGTATTATGACGATCAAGCCCTTAGCCGACAGAGTAGTGGTCAAGGCCACCGAAGCGGAAGAGACGACCAAGACGGGGATCGTTCTCCCCGGCGCGGCAAAAGAGAAACCGCAGATAGCGGAAGTCGTGGCGGTAGGCCCCGGCGGACTGGTCGACGGCAAAGAGGTCAAGATGACCGTTAAGGTCGGCGACAAGGTTATCACGAGCAAATATTCCGGCACGGAAGTCAAGTGCGACGGTGAGGAATACAGCATCGTAAGACAGAGCGACATTCTCGCCATCGTCGAGTAAGACGGCGGCTATCACAGGAAGGAGAGAGAAACATGGCAAAGGATTTACTTTACGGAACAGACGCAAGGAACGCTCTCATCGCGGGCGTTGACAAACTTGCGAACACGGTCAAGATCACCCTGGGCCCCAAGGGCAGGAACGTGGTCCTGGACAAGAAATACGGCTCGCCGCTGATCACCAACGACGGCGTCACCATAGCGAAAGAGATCGAGCTTGAGGACGCGTCCGAGAACATGGGCGCGCAGCTTCTGAAGGAAGTCGCCACCAAGACCAACGACGCGGCCGGCGACGGCACCACCACCGCCACCCTGCTGGCGCAGACCTTCGTCCACGAGGGCATGAAGAACGTGGCGGCGGGCGCCAACCCGATGGTCCTGCGCAAGGGCATCCAGAAGGCGGTCGATCGCGCGGTAAGCGGCCTCGCGGCGAACTCCAAGCCGGTGAACGGCACCGAGGACATCGCGCGCGTCGGCACCATCTCCGCCTCCGACGAAATGATCGGCGCCCTCATCGCCGACGCGATGGAAAAGGTCACCTCCGACGGCGTCATCACCGTTGAGGAGTCCAAGTCCGCCGAGACCTACAGCGAAGTGGTCGAAGGTATGCAGTTCGACCGCGGCTATCTGTCTCCCTACATGGCGACGGACACCGACAAGATGGAAGCGGTCCTCGACGATCCGCTGATCCTCATCACCGATAAGAAGATCTCCAACGTTCAGGAGATCCTGCCTCTGCTGGAGAAGGTCGTCCAGTCAGGCAAGAAGCTGCTCATCATCGCCGAGGACGTGGAGGGCGAGGCCCTCACCACCCTGGTGCTGAACAAGCTGCGCGGTACGTTCGTCTGCGTGGCGGTGAAGGCGCCCGGATTCGGCGACAGAAGAAAAGAAATGCTCCGCGACATCGCGATCCTGACCGGCGGTCAGGTGATCTGCGACGAGCTGGGTCTCGACCTGAAGGAAGCCGATATCAGCCAGCTTGGCCGTGCAAGACAGGTCAAGGTCGACAAGGACAACACCATCATCGTGGACGGCGCCGGCAACTCCGAGGAGATCAAGGCGCGCGTCGGTCAGATCAAGACCGCCATCGAGACCACCACTTCCGATTTCGACCGTGAGAAGCTCCAGGAGCGTCTTGCTAAACTGTCCGGCGGCGTGGCCGTCATCAAAGTCGGCGCGGCTACCGAGACCGAAATGAAGGAAAAGAAGCTCCGTATCGAGGACGCTCTGAACGCGACTCGCGCGGCCGTGGAAGAGGGCATCGTCCCCGGCGGCGGTGTGGCGTATCTGAACGTGATCGACGACGTGAAGGCCGTCTGCGACACCGTTTCCGGCGACGAGAAGACCGGCGTGGAGATCGTTCTCCGCGCGCTTGAGGCGCCCGTCCGTCAGATCGCGGAAAACGCGGGCTTCGAGGGCTCCGTCATCGTCGACAAGATCATGGTAAGCGGCAAGAAGGCGTACGGTTTCGACGCGTACAAGGAAGAGTACGTCGATATGCTTGACGCCGGTATCGTCGACCCGACCAAGGTGACCAGATCCGCGCTCCAGAACGCGGCGTCCGTGGCTTCGTCCATCCTGACCACCGAGGCGCTCGTGGCCGACAAGCCCGAACCTCAGGCACCCCAGGGCGCTCCCGGCATGGGCGGCGGCATGGGCGGAATGTATTGATGATACGCGGGGGGACTTTTCGAGAAAAGTCCCCCCACACCCCCTCAAAAGCTTTTTTAAAAAAGGCGCGGAAATCCTTCCGCGCCTGACTTTTTTTGCGTGAGGGACTTTTTCATAAAGTTCTCCGCGAACTGTGACGTTCTTTCCGTTGACAAACACGGGAAAACCCGATATAATTGAATCATAAGGAATACCCATAACAACAAAGGAACAAAAAGGAGAATAACGTCATGAAAAAGATCATCTCGCTGTTGCTGTGCTCCGTATTGCTCTGCGCAGTCTTCCCCTTCGCCGTGAACGCGGTGGAGGTGATCGACCAATGCAACGTGACCGTCACGATTCCCGCCAACGGAGCGGAGCCGAACGACATCGGGATCCCGGACAGCCCGGACGTCTTCACGGTGGTGGGAGTCAACTGGTACCCAGTATATGACGACGACAGCACAGGAATGCTCCTTTTCGACGGAGCCACGTTCGAGACCGGACAGAAATACCGCGCCCAGGCGAAGCTGCAGCCCTGCGACGGATACGCTTTCAGCAACTCGACCGAGGTCTACATGAACGGCTATGAATGCATTAAAAGTATTGACAGCGACGGATTTTGCTACGTCAGTACGGATTTCTACGCCACTTCGGGAAAAAAGGTCACCGTGACCTTTGATTCCTACGGCTTCGGCATGCCGAAAACCATCGAGCTATACGACTACCAGTGCGTCTGGGACGGGATCGACAACGATTTTGAGCAGGTCAGGCTCCACGGCAGACCCGGCCTGTTATTCTGGGACTGGACTACCGAGCCCTTTAGCGACACGTACTTTGATTTTTACACCCCCATTACAGAAGACATGACGCTCTACCCCATCTGGCACGCATCACCGTCGGAGATCGAATTTTACCTGACGCCTCCCTGCGCCGGAATGAGCGGCAGTTACGTTCCGCCTTTTGTTTACCCGAATTCGTCCGGTTATTACATGTACAAGCCGGTGAACTGGTGGGATTCCGAGGAAGGAGCCCGGTCGGAAGGGACCGTTTTTTCCGGTACTTTCGCCGCGGGAGAGACGTATTACACCAAATTCTCTGTCCACGGAAGCCATGAT
Source organism: Clostridia bacterium (assembly GCA_017518025.1). Taxonomy (GTDB): domain Bacteria; phylum Bacillota; class Clostridia; order Oscillospirales; family CAG-272; genus RUG11130. Next base: position 1,982 of record JAFWWR010000227.1, on the reverse strand, counting down.
GATATCAGTGAGATCCTTCCGGAATTTCATCCGCACGGATGCGAGGTCGTCGATGCCTATTATAAAGACTGGGCGATCTACGTGATCGTCTCGGTCACCGTCCCGTCGGACCCTCCTGGGCAGATTTCAAACGCCTCCGTCCATATGGAACTCCCCCGTCACGGGGACAACACCGAAAACTTCGACTTCACTCCCGTTTCCCTTGTACCGGGACTTGAGGTCTCTGTCAACGGAATATGGACCAACCCCGCCTGCATGGGCGAAACGTTCTCGGGAGAGTTCGAGACGGGAACCGATTACTACGTCCGTCTGGACTTCTCCGGAAATGGCGGCAATATGGTGGACTACTCCGACTTTACGCTCGATCTCTCCGGAGGAGGGAAAGTGGAGCAGACGGTCGACCTCGCCTCCTGGTACAGCATACCTAACATCGTGGGAGCCATCGTCTCCTTCAAACTCCCGGGTCAGGTCCACACGACTCTGTCGGCGGACGAGGCGTCCATGGGCATGATTTGCACCACGACGGACTTCAACTGGGAACCCGAAAAAACGATCCTCTGGGGCGAGGGAGAGAAGTTCACCGCCTGGGCGAAGGACGGTCCTGACAGCCGCTTCGTCGGGTGGTACTCGAAAAACGGCACTCTCATCAGCACGAAGAATCCCTGCACCTTCGAGGCATACGAGCTTGAGGTAATATACGCGAAGTTCGTCCCGCGCAACCCCTTCGTCGACGTGGCGAAAAACGCGTTCTACTATGACGCGGTCCTGTGGGCGGTAAGCCACACTCCCCAGGTGACCAACGGCACCGACGAGACCCACTTCAGCCCCAAGGCCACCTGCACCAGGGGCCAGGTCGTCACGTTCCTGTGGCGCGCCTTCGGAGCGCCGGAGCCGATAAGTTCGGTCAACCCCTTCAAGGATGTGAAGGAGAGCGCCTTCTACTACAAGGCGGTGCTCTGGGCGGTGGAAAAAGGCATAACGAAAGGCATCGACGCAACTCACTTCGGTCCGGACAAGGGATGTACCCGCGGTCAGGTCGTTTCCTTCCTGTGGAGAGCCGAGGGAGAACCCCTTCCCTCTCCCGGCTCCAACCCCTTCACGGACGTCAAGGAGGGCAAATTCTACTACGGCGCTGTGCAGTGGGCTAATCAGCAGAACATCACCAACGGTACCGACGCCACACACTTCAGCCCCGACGCCACCTGCACCAGAGGTCAGATCGTGACCTTCCTCATGAGAGATATCCTCGGGTAAACCGGAAAAGGAGACTTAAAATGAGCAATTACTTCAAGTTCACCATGTGGACCTACCCGCCCCTCTGCCAGTTCACCCCCGACGAGGTGGACGTGTGGGCTGACTGCGGCATGACGGTCCCCATGGCGCCGAAAATGTTCTACGACAAGGACGACGCCGCGGATCTTATCCCGTTCCTTGACAGAGCGGAGCAGCGCGGCGTGAAGCTGATCGCCTTCTACGACGATCTTGGATTCGACAAGATCCCGGTCATCGGAGAGGCGGAATACGAGCGCCGCCTCCGGGAGATCTGCGACGTAATCGGTTCCCACCCCGCCCTCTACGGCTTCGTCATCGGCGACGAGCCCGGCACCGTCGAGGAATACGAAGCGGGCCGCACCTGTCTCATGATCCACAAGAAAGTGGCGCCGCACCTTGAGCCCGTGCTGAACTACTCCGGCATGATGGCGGGCGTCCCGAAGGCAACGCTCGGGGGCAGGACCCCCGCGGAGTGGGCAAAGTACGCCAACGCCGAGGCGGGCGTGCACGATTTCGTCTACGACGAATACTCCCAGCAGATCAACAACGGCGGCGGCAAGGACTGTTTCTTCCGCACCATGAAGACGCTGGTGGACGCCGCCGAGGCGGCGGGGTGCGACTGCTGGACCAATCTTCTCTCCAGCGAGCATCTGGTCTTCCACGCGCCGAATGAGAAAGAGGTGCGCTGGCAGGTCCACATGGCGGCGGTC
>JAFWWR010000226.1 GCA_017518025.1 Clostridia bacterium | reverse complement strand
GTGACTACACGACTTACGTTGAGATCCCCGCCGCGGGCCACGATTATCAGGCGACCGTACATGAGGCGACCTGCACGGAGCGGGGCTGCACGGAATACGTCTGCTCCGTCTGCGGAGACAGTTACGTGGACGAGGAATCGTACACCGGGCCTCTCGGCCACGACTTCGGAGAGGACGGCGGCGCGGAGACCTGCTTGAGATGCGGAGAGAAGAATCCCGCGTACCTGCCGCCGGCGCCGCAGATCAGCTTCACCGACGTGAAGCCGGGCGCATTTTACGCCGAGGCGGTGGGATGGGCCCTGGCGAACGGGATAACGAAGGGGACCGGCGACACCACGTTCTCCCCCGGGAAAGGATGTACGAGAGCCGAGGTCGTCACGTTCCTGTGGCGCGCCGCCGGCGAGCCCGAGCCCGCGTCGGACAATAATCCTTTCGGAGACGTCAGCGCGAAGAATTATTACTACAAAGCGGTCCTGTGGGCGGTGGAGAAGAACGTGACGACGGGGACCTCCCCGACCGCGTTCAGCCCCTCGGCCACCTGCACGAGAGCGCAGATCGTGACCTTCCTGTGGAGATATAACGGTGCTCCCAAACAGGGAAACGACCGGAATCCCTTCACCGACGTGAAGAGATCGGCGTATTTCTACGACGCGGTCCTCTGGGCGGTGGAAAATAACGTGACCGCCGGCACGTCCGCGACGAAATTCAGCCCCTCCGCCGTCTGTACGAGAGGCCAGGTCGTCACGTTCCTGTATCGGTCATTTCAAGATTAACGATTTACGAGGGGACTTTTTGAAAAAAGTCCCCTCGCGCTCCCCCTAAAACTTTTCTGAAAAGAGCCGCGAATCCTCGCGGCTCGGGTTTTTTCACTTTGCGAAGCAAAATATAACTCCGCCGTCAGGCGGAATATAACTTCGGAATCGAAATATAACTCCGCAAAGCGGAATATAACTCCGCCGTCAGGCGGAATATAACTTCGGAATCGAAATATAACTCCGCGAAGCAAAATATAACTCCGCCTCAAGGCGGAATATAACTTCGGAATCGAAATATAACTCCGCAAAGCGGAATATAACTCCGCCGTCAGGCGTATATCATTTGAAAGCCTTCCCCTCCGAGGGGAAGGTGGCGGCCGGCGTCCCCCGCAAGCCGGACGACGGATGAGGTGGATGCGCAGCAAGTATCATTCGCTATCGACACCTCATCAGTCAGCTACGCTGACAGCTGTCTCGCTGCGGCTCGGTCACGCCGCGGCTCTGACATGCCACCGGCATGTCATTCACTCCCGCGTCGTCGCTTCGCTACCCTTAAGGGGAAGCCTTTCACTAAAAGAGCCGCGAATCCTCGCGGCTCGGTTTTTTCACTTTGCAAAGCAAAATATAACTCCGCCGCAAGGCGGAATATAACTTCGGAATCGAAATATAACTCCGCAAAGCGGAATATAACTCCGCCGTCAGGCGGATAACCTCCCCCGGGCGCGGAAGTATTTCCGCGCCATGTGTCATATCATTTTTTAAAGAATTCTGACACCATACTAGGAAAGAATGAGTCCTCTTATTTAGTTGAATACACTTAACAGCTGTGATAAAACTATTCAAGAGTACCACATTTCCTCCGATTTTGCAACAGAAAATTGATATTACGACTTGACGGCGTGGTATAATTGTGATATAATTTGACTACCAAAGATAAGGGGGCACCGATATGAACAATCCACTATCCATTCGACCGTCAAAGGATATACGGAACAACTACGCGCAAATATCCGCCCTGACAAGGGAGTCTCCGGTTGCCATAACCGTGAACGGTAAAGAGGATACTGTCATCATCAGCCACGAGGATTATCAGAATCAGCAAAAGTATATATCGGAGCTTGAAGCGAAAATAGCGGTATACGCGCACCTCGCTCAGGCAATGGACGACATCAAGCTCGGCAGGATTCAGGATTCGGACGACGCGTTTGACGAGATCCTTTCCGATCTGGAGAACCTCGACGTATGAAGTGCAGAATCAAATTCACCGAAACCGCAAAACAGGACTTGCGCGATATCGCCGTATATATCGCCGAGGCGTCAAAGAACAGGGAGATCGCAAAGAAGTTCGTGAACGAGCTGCGCGAGAAGTGCCGCATTCTTGAAGATTATCCCGAGAGCGGCGCAATTCCTCACGACCGTGTTTTGATCAGCAACGGATACAGGTTCCTTGTCCACGGCGATTATCTCCTTTTTTATCTTTATGTTCCGGAAGACGCGACGGCGTATATCCTCGCGGTCTTTAACGCCAAACGCGATTATTCGCGAGTTATGAAGAAGTTCCTTTGATTCAAGTCCCAAATCTCCTCCGGTTTTGCGACAGAAAATTGATATTACGACTTTACGACCGGCTCCGTCCGAAAACCACACCCATTCCTGCACAATAAAAAAACCACGGGCGCGGAAGTATTTCCGCGCCCTTTTTTGAAAAAGTTTTGGGGGGTGTGGGGGACTTTTTCAAAAGTCCCCCGCGTCTTATTTTATCTTATACCTCAATCTCAGATTATCCGCTATCATGGCTATAAATTCCGAATTCGTGGGTTTGCCGCGGCTGTTCTGGATGGTATAGCCGAAGTAGGAATTGAGCGTATCCACGTCGCCGCGGTCCCACGCCACTTCGATGGCGTGGCGGATGGCGCGTTCCACCCGGGACGTGGTGGTGCTGTACTGTTTCGCCACCGAGGGATAGAGCACCTTTGTCACCGAATTGATGATATTACTGTCCGACACGGTCATCAGTATCGCCGTGCGGAGATACTGATACCCCTTTATATGCGCCGGCACGCCTATCTGATGGATTATCTTCGTCACCTGCGTCTCAATGTCCGGGCCGTCGTCCCCGGACCGCGCCGTCCTGCCGCCTGCGTCGCCGCGCAGGATCCCGCGATTCCTGCAGATCGTCCCGATCCCGTCCGCCAGAGCCGAAAAATCCACCGGCTTCATAAGGCACAGATCCGCCCCCGCCCGGTTCGCCTCCGCGAAGACGCGCTGACCCGCCGCGGGCACCATCAGAATGAACGCCGGAGCGGCGCCGCCGCAGGATTCCCTGCATTTACGTATCAGCTCCGTGCCGTCGAGCCCTCCGAGCCACATATCGCATATCATCACGTCGAAAGAGCCGTTTTTCAGCATCCGCCACGCGCTCTCTCCGTCCGCCGCCTCCATTACTGACGTGAATCCGCGCTCGTTCAGTATTTCCCTGCAGTTCCTCCGCGCCGATCCGTTCTCGTCCGCGATCAGTATCCTCACTTTATCAGCCATTTCCACTGCTTCCCCTTTCCTTTCGTATCTCTTTCGTATTTTTCTCCGCGCCCCGCTTCGTGACGCTTCTTTGATTTCTTCCATATTTTACCATATTTACCAATTCGTTGCAATAGCAAACCGGGAGAAATAATCAACAAAAAAACCGCCTCCCGATTGGTAATAAATGACAATTATCAATCAAGAGGCGACGTTTTTCGCCGC
>JAFWWR010000225.1 GCA_017518025.1 Clostridia bacterium | reverse complement strand
GCGGCGAAAAAGATATACGAGGCCAAGGGACGTCCGTCGGACAACCCGCTGATCGTCCACGTGTCGCGGCCGGAGGAGGCGGAGGACTTCGCCGTCACCTGCCCGCTTTACTATAAGCTGGCGGATCGGTTCATGCCCGGCCCCCTCACCGTGATTTTGCCGAAAAAGGACGTGATCGACCCCTCCGTCACCGGCGGGCTCGACACGGTGGCTGTGCGGTGCCCCTCGAACGGGATCGCCCGCGCGCTGATCGCGGCGGCGGGATGCCCCGTGGCGGCTCCGTCCGCCAACAGATCGGGAAGCCCGTCTCCCACGAAAGCGTCCCATGTTATGGACGATCTTTCGGGCAGGATCGACATGGTCATCGACGGGGGAGAGTGCGCCATCGGCGTGGAATCCACCGTTATCTCCCTCGATCCGGACGGCGGATGCACGATCCTGCGGCCCGGCGCCGTCACGGCGGAGATGCTCGACGGGGTGACCCGGGGCGCGTCTGTCCCCGAGGGGGTGACCGACCCGGAGAAAGTCGGGGACAAGCCCCGCTCCCCCGGAATGAAATATAAGCACTATTCCCCCGCGGCCGAGGTGATCCCCGCCACGGGCGATCTCGATAAGTTCATCTCCATGGTGGAGAGCGACCCCGAGGAGAAAAAGGGAGTCATCGCCGCGGAGACCATGAGAGACCGCTTTTCCTGCACCGTTCTGACGGCGGGAGAGCGGGACGACGACCTGACGTACTGCCACAGTCTGTACGATCTCCTGCGGGAGGCGGACCGGCTGGGACTCCGTCGGGTATATATTAGACTGCCCCGCCGGGACGGCGGATACCTGGCGCTCTATAACCGGCTTATCCGGGCGTCCGGCGGAAAAATGACAAAGCTGTAAATTAACGAAAAGACGAGGCGGAAATGGCAAGAAAGAAGAAAGAGGAAGTAACGGAGATCAAAGAGGCGTTCATAACGGACCAGCATATCACCGACACCATCGAGAAAAACTATATGCCCTACGTTATGACGGTCATCGTGTCGAGAGCCATTCCGGAGATCGACGGTTTCAAGCCGTCCCACCGGAAGCTCCTTTACACCATGTACAAAATGGGCCTTCTCACCGGCGGTCTGACGAAAAGCGCAAACGTTGTCGGCGCCACCATGCGGCTCAACCCCCACGGCGACGCGGCGATCTACGAGACCATGGTCAGACTGACCCGGGGCAACGAGGCGCTGCTTCATCCTTTCGTGGAGTCCAAGGGAAGCTTCGGTAAGCAGTACAGCCGAGACATGGCGTACGCCGCGTCGAGATACACCGAGGTGAAGCTGGCTCCCATCTGCGCCGAGATATTCGACGGCATCGACAAGAACGCCGTCGACATGGTCCCGAACTACGACAACACCACCGAGGAGCCGGTGCTTCTCCCCACCAAATTCCCGAACATCCTCGTGTCTCCCAACATGGGTATCGCGGTGGGCATGGCGTCCTCCATCTGCTCCTTCAATCTGGCGGAGATCTGCGACGGCACCATAGCCGTGCTGAAGAGCCCCAACGTGTCGACCGACCGGCTGCTGGACATCATAAAGGCGCCCGACTTCCCCGGCGGCGCGAATATCATCTACGACAGGGAACAGCTCAAAACCATTTACGAGACCGGCCGCGGAAGCGTCAAGCTCCGCGCAAGGTACACCTTCGATAAGAAAGAAAACTGCATCGAGATCCTTCAGATACCCTATTCCACCTCCATCGAGGCGATCCTCAACAAGATCGGCGATCTGATGAAGGCGGGCAAACTGAAGGATATAACCGATTTCCGCGACGGCATCGACAAAAACGGCTTCAAGCTCACTCTCGACGTGCGCCGCGGCACCGACCCCGACCTGCTCATGGCGAAACTGTTCCGCCTGACGACCCTCGAGGACGACTTCGCCTGCAACTTCAACGTGCTGATCGACGGTGCGCCGAAGACTCTGGGCGTCGGCGACATCCTCCGGGAATGGGTGCGTTTCAGGATCGGATGCCTCAGACGGGAGCTGACCTTCGAGCTGGGCAAGAAGAAGCACAAGCTCCACCTGCTCCGGGCGCTGGGGAAGATCCTGCTTGACATCGACAAGGCCATCGCCATCGTCCGCACCACCGAAAAGGAGAGCGACGTCGTTCCCCGCCTGATGGAGGGCTTCGGCATCGACGAGGTCCAGGCGGAGTACATCGCGGAGATCAAGCTCCGTCACCTGAACAGAGAATATATCATCAACAGGATCCGCGAGATCGAAAATCTCCAGCAGGAGATCGCGGATCTGGAGGCGACCATCGCGGACGATCTGCGGATCAAGGCGCTGATCATCGAGCAGCTCCGCGAGATAAAGAAGAAGTACGGCCAGCCGAGAAAGACTCAGCTCATCTACTCCGAGGACATCGTGGAGGCGCCCGCGGTGGAGGAAGTCGAGAACTACAACGTCCGGGTCCTGCTCTCCCGGGAAGGGTACTTCAAGAAGATCACACACCTGTCCCTCCGTGCCGCCGACGAGCAGAAGTTCAAGGAAGGCGACGACGTGCTGAACAGCGAGGACACGGAGAACGTGGCGGAACTGCTGTTCTTCTCGGACAAATGCCGGGCGTACAAGGCGAAGGTCGCCGATTTCGACCCGGTGAAGGCGTCCTCCCTCGGCGATTTCGTCCCTGCGAAGCTGGGATTCGACGAGGGTGAGAACACCCTCATGATGAAGGCGCTGAAGGAATATCCCGAAAAGGACAACGTAATCTTCATATTCCAGAACGGCAAGGGCGTGAAGATCCCCGTCTCAAGTTACGACACCAAGGCCAACAGACGGCGGCTGGTGGGCGCGTATTCCGACGCGTCGCCCGCCGTGGCGGCGTTCTACGAGTCCGGGAACCGGGAGATCGTCATCGTGAACAGCGACGGCCGCGGGATACTCATCTCCTCGGCTCTGATACCGGTGAAGACGACGCGGACGGCGTCCGGCGTGACGCTGATGACCCTGAAAAAGAACCAGAAGGTCGTGGCGGCGTACTCCGGCGACGACGCAAAGCGTTTTGCCGAGGTGCCGAAGATCAGGAAGATAAAGATCCCCGCCACAGGGGTGCCGACGGACAGTCTGAGCGAGCAGCTCAGCATCGAATGATCGGGGAAGGGTGACAGAATGGCAAAATATAATGCGAAAAAAGAACGCGTCAGCGGCTCGAAGCTCGCGGCGCGGGTGATGGCGCTTGTTCTGGCGTTTCTTATGCTGGGCGGCGCCGCGGTGTACGGCATATACCTGCTTTTCCATTGAGCGAGGGCGGAGGATCGACATGAAGATCTATGATATGCACGTCCATATCGACCGGAAGGGCACGGACAAGGGCAAACTGTTCGAGCGGATGGACGAGGCGGGGGTATACGGCGCCGCGCTGTTCTCGCTCCCGCCGGAGGACAGTACCGCTCCCTTTGAGAGAGCGCCCTACCGCGAGCGGATGAAGAGTCTCAAGGACTGGACGGACGGAGAGGATCGGCTGATCCCGGTGCTCTGGGTCTCCCCGTTTGAGAAAAACGCGGCGGATATGGTCCGCGACGCGGCGGCGGAGGGAGTCCGGGCGTTCAAGATGATCTGCGACACCTACCCCGTGTACTGCGGTGAGTCCATGCGGCTGCTGGAGGCGATAGAAAAGACGGGCAGACCGGCGATATTCCACTCCGGCATCCTCTGGAGCGGCACCAACACGTCGATCAACAACAAGCCCGTGAACTGGGAAGCCCTGATGGATCTTCACACGCTGAAATTCTCCATGGGACACTGCTCCTGGCCCTGGCACGACGAGTGCATCGCCGTCTACGGCAAGTTCCTGAACTCCTATCTGACGAGGCGGCTCAGCGCGGAGATGTTCTTCGACCTGACCCCGGGCACGCCGCCGATCTACAGACGGGAACTGCTGACGAAGCTGTTCACCGTGGGCTACGACGTGGAAAACAATCTCATGTTCGGCACGGATTCCGTGGCGGCGGACTACGACCCCGACTGGGTCACGGGCTGGATCGGAAGGGACAACGGGATCTACGACGAGCTCGGCGTGACGGAGGAGCAGAGGGAAAAGATATACCGGGAGAACTTCATGAGATTCATCTCCGGCGGCGACACCGACCACCGCGCGCCAATGATGAACAAAAATTCATAAAAATAAGCCGGGGACAGGCGGTCTTTCCGACCGCTTCCCCGGCTCGTTTTTTCGGGGCGCGCGCCCCGGTTTTTTATTCTGTCACTCCAGATTCAGATGCCTTGACAGCTGTACTCTCGTGATGACGTAGTAGATCACGTTCCAGATGATCTGCACCCCGAGGGAGATCCCCAGCATCGTGTGGGTCAACTCCACCGG
>JAFWWR010000224.1 GCA_017518025.1 Clostridia bacterium | reverse complement strand
TTTTACGAAGAATTGTGCTACAATTATAACAGCAAAAAGAAAGGAGATGAAACCATGCCGAGTATCAAGCCTGTATCCGATCTGAGAAACTACAACGAAGTCCTTCGCGATATTTCCGTTGGGGAGCCTGTTTTTTTGACAAAAAACGGGAGAGGTCGATACGCTATCCTTGATATAGAAGAATACGAGCGGACTCAGGCCGTCCTGAAACTGATGAGCGAGCTTTCAAAAGGAGAGACAGCCGGGAAACAGGACGGATGGATCGACCTTAAAACAGTCGAAAAGGAACTAGGCGTGACAAATGGCTGAGATCAAGTATTCGCCACAAGCACTCGACGATCTGAAACAGACCAAAAAATATATAACCGAGGAACTTTGCAGCGAATCGGCCGCTATCCGGACAGTCTCCGGAATAACGGAAAGAGTCCGCATGCTTGCCGACTTTCCCGAGTCCGGGGCGCCGCTTTCATCCGTTGTGAACTTTGACACCGATTACCGCTATCTTGTTTGCGGCAGTTATACGGTTTTCTACCGGTACATCCATAATACGGTATTCGTTATTCGAGTCCTGTACGGCAGAAGAGATTTTATGAGGATTCTGTTCGACGACGGATCTGTTAACTGAGGAGCATGGGTATTTATTTACCGGAAAAAGGATGGCACGTCATGAAAAAAACAAAAATCGCAATGGCGCTTTCGATCCTGATCCTGACCGCGCTTGTTCTTACTTCGTGCGAAGTACATTTTGGTAATAACCGGGCTTACGTTCAATGGTACGTTATTGCCGTTCCCGTAATCGTCTTCGTCATCGCCTGTCTTGTGATCGCCGGCGTCGTTTTGTCAAAAAACACGTATGTCTGCCCGGAATGCGGGAAGAGGTTTCACCCGAAATGGTATCGCGCCATGCTGACGCCGCATATAAACTCCGACCGTGTTCTGAAATGTCCCCATTGCGGTAAGAAGAGCCTATGCAGGAAAGAAGACTGAATTCTTCCCATTCAGGCAGGAGCGAAGATGTAATAAGAAACACCAAACCGGGCTCGCGTATAATTCACGCGGGCGCGGTTTTTGTCCCGTCATTTTCTTATTGACAAAATAGCGTGTGACAAGTTACAATTATAGTATAAAAAGAAACTTCGGAAAGAGGGTTTTGAAATGAAAAAGAGGATAATCTGCCTGACTCTTTCAGTCATAATGCTCCTTTGTTCCATTGTAATTCCCGCAACGGCGGAAGACGGCGGAATGCCGTTCCGTGACGTGAAGAGCGGCAAGTGGTATTACAAGCCCATCGAATACGTATGGGAGAACGGCCTGATGAACGGCATGACGAAGGATACCTTCGTCCCGAACGGCTCCATGAGCCGCGCCATGTTCGTCACGGTGCTCTGCCGCTTCATGGGCGCGGAGCCCGGCGGAGACTCGACCTTCACCGACGTGAAAAAAGGATCCTGGTACGACGGCTACGTCTCAAAGGCCGCCGACCTCGGTATAGTCAAGGGCTACCCAGACAACACGTTCCACCCGAATGAGACGGTGAGCCGTGAGCAGGCCGCCACCATGATCGACCGCTTCCTCGAGGCGACGGAGCTGCGCACCGTCATGAGCGGCGGTATCTTCAATCTCGGCGACGAGGACACGGTGGCGAAGTACGCGAAGACCGCCGTCAAGTCCCTCAAGAGGATAGGCGTCTTCGAGGGAGACCAGAACGGCAACTTCAATCCGAAGAGCCCCACGACCCGCGCGGAGGCGGCCGCCATATTCATGCGGCTGAAGAATACCACCGACGGCGCGTGGCAGGGATATATACCTGAAGCGGGCGCGGACTGCCTCGTTTTCGGAGCGAAATATCTGTTTGAAAACGGATCGGTCCTTGCGGGCGGCATGAAGCGCGGACTCGACACGGCGGGCGAATACCCGATCCTGACTCTTGAGATGAACAAGGTCACCGCCTTCGCGACGTACCTTGATCCCAACACGGCGGGTGTGTCGGTCAGTCTTGCCGAGTTCTTCCCGGAAGAGTATCCCGTCGTAAAGATCTGCTATTCCTTCGACGGGATGGAAGAGGTCCTCCCGGCGGCGTTCTACAGAACGAACAGCACCCAGACGGAGCGCGGGTTCAAGGATTATCTCAACCTTGTGCCCGGCGCGGACGAAGGCGCCATGAAGACGGCGACGCTGGATCTGACGGCGACGCTGGCGGCTCACCACATCGACAGGACGACGCAGATCGAAAACCTCATTTTCTCCCCCTGCGCCCAGGATTACGCGGGGAACGGAAAGTTCACCGTCAAGTATATCGGTTTCTTCAGGACTCAGGCGGACGCCGACGCTTTCGGCGCAGCGGCCGACCCAGAGATCGAAGATTACCTTAAAAATTACTCTTCCGGATTCACCGCAGACGTGCGCGAGTACACGGAAGCCGACAAGGCGTACTACGACAAGCTTCTCGCCGACAGGATCGCCGAGATCAAGAACAGCCCGTCCGAGTTGACGCCCGAGCAGATCACGGCGAACGGAGGCAAGTGCTATTACCTCTCCTCGATCCACGGCGACGACAGCAACGACGGTCTCTCTCCCGAGACCCCGTGGAGATCCGTCTCGAAGCTGTGGCGCATCCGCGGCGACGTTGATATAAGCATACCAAAGAAAGGCGACGGCGTCTTCTTTGAAAGAGGAAGCGTATATTATCCCAAACTGTATCACAGAGGCATTATGAGCGACCTGGCTCTTGCCGCCGGTATCAAATACGGCGCCTACGGCGAGGGACCGAAGCCGATGTTCACCGGAGCGCTTGACTTCACCGACTCGGACGGAGTGGGCAACTGGGAGCCGACGGGTTATCCGAACGTATGGAAGATCGCCTGCGTCGACGACACGGTCACTCATTACGTGGATGACGACGGGAACGAAGTGACGGCGGTCTGGTACGGCGTGCGTTCCGAGATCTGCAACATGTTCTTCGACGGAGGCCGCGCGGTGGGGATCCGCGTCTCCGCGAAGGGAGACGCGCAGACCTTCGGCGAGGGGATCTACTCCAACGAAAAGGGACAGTGCTTCAACGGGTTCGAGTACTTCTACTGCGAAGAGAGAGAAATAACGAATCCCGGAACGGCACTGCGCCACAATCTCGAATTCTTCCACGACTGGGAGGGCGGAGGCCTTTACCTCTACTGGGACAAGGGCAACCCCGCCGACAGTTTCAACGATATCAAGGCGGGCAGGAACGCGATGTGCATGTACGGCGCCAACGATGTCGTCGTCGACAATCTCGCTTTCGTTTACAGCGGAAGAGGAATATCGTCCGGCGGCACGAACGTGAGGTTCACGAACTGTGAATTCGGCTGCACGGGCGGCTCCGTCGACTCCGCTGAGAGCGCCTTCGAGGTCAACGGCAGATCCAACGGCGTCTACATGATAAACAACTACGTCCACGACGTGTTCGACGGCGGCATGTCCAGCCAGTCCACCGCAAACAACACCGATAACCCCGTTATCATCAACAACGTCAATTATATCAATAACGTGATGGTCTCCTGCGGCCACAGCGCCGAGATCTGGAACCACGTTCACGATCTTGACGAGAACGGGATCTCCGCCTCGAAGATCACCAACTGCACCCTGAAGGGCAACATTATGGCATACGACGGGTACACCTGGAGAGTCAAGCAGGACACCCAGGCGTTCTCCCCCGGAGAGACGGTATGCACCGATATCTACGGCGAGCTCTCGAACTGCCGGATCGAGGACAATATCTTCCTCTACGGCATGGGCGCCATCTACAGGGCGTATATGGCGACGTACCGTCAGCCCCGCGGGTGGGAGTCCCTCGGAAACGTCTACGTGGCGGACCCGGACATCTATTTCATCGGGACCACCTACGAAACGCTGAATTATTTAAGTCACAGGATGATGAACAGGGATCTGGTGTACTTCCCGTTCACCCGGGAGGGGCTGTCCTGGTACGCCTCTCTCGGCATCGACCCGAAGGGAGTGTACTATACGTACGATTCCGGAGACCCCTATAAGGACCTGAACAAATACGGCTGCTTCTTCATGACCGGATACTACGTGGAGAGATGCGAGGATCCCGCCGTGGAGACGGACTGAACCTCGTATCCCGGACAAGATACGGACTTTGAGTCTCACTCGTAAAAGGAGTTCTGAAATGAAAAAACTTATTTCGATCATTCTCGCCGCGCTGACCGCGGTCTCTATCCTTGCCGCCGCAATTCCCGCTGCGGCGGGGTCCTTCTCCGACGTATCGGATAAGCGCTGGAGCGCAGGCGCCGTCGAATACGCCCTCAGCAAGGGCTATATGGACGGCACCGCGCCGGGGATCTTCTCCCCCGCGGCTCCCCTGACGCGCGCCATGGTCGCCACGGAACTCAGGCGTCGCGAGAACGCTCCCGCCCCGGCAGGAGACAGCGGCTTCTCTGACGTTCCCGCCGGAAAATGGTACGCCGGGGCCGTGGCGTGGGCGAAGGAGAACGGCATCGTCAACGGAGTCACCGAGACCGAGTTCAAGCCGAACGACAACATCACCCGCGAACAGCTCGCGACGATGCTGTTCCGCTTCTCCGACAGAGCGCCGGTTTCCGTGCCGGAA
>JAFWWR010000223.1 GCA_017518025.1 Clostridia bacterium | reverse complement strand
TTCCGGCACGGAAACCGGCGCTCTGTCGGAGAAGCGGAACAGCATCGTCGCGAGCTGTTCGCGGGTGATGTTGTCGTTCGGCTTGAACTCGGTCTCGGTGACTCCGTTGACGATGCCGTTCTCCTTCGCCCACGCCACGGCTTTTGAGTACCATTTTCCGGCGGGAACGTCAGAGAAGCCGCTGTCTCCTGCCGGGGCGGGAGCGCTCTCGCGACGCCACAGTACCGTGGCGACCATGGCCCGGGTCAGGGGAGCCGCGGGGGAGAAGATCCCCGGCGCGGTGCCGTCCATGTAGCCCTTGTCAAGGGCGTAGACGATCGCCCCGTAGCTCCACCGGGTCTCCTTCACGTCTGTGAAGGCGCTGTCGGCGGCCGCCGGGACCGCCGCGGAGGACAAAACCGTCAGCGCGGCGAGAATAAAAGCGAGAATCTTTTTCATGAGTCACCCTCCATTGATCTTTCGGACGGACTTTCGAGTCCATTTTACACGACGGGGCGGCTGTTGTCAATAACAAACCAAAGGAAAAGAGCCGCTTCCGCGGCTCTTTTCATGCGTGTTATCAGTATCTCCCTATTGCCTCAAACGGGAAGTCCGGGCAATCCGCCCCTTCCTTTATACGGTAGTCGCCGATGGTCGGGTTGACGAAGAACGGATTCTCGTCGAGACCGTACGCCTCGTTGTCCTCCATCGTGGTAAATTCGGGACTTTGGCTCGAAATGCGGATCTTCTTACTATCATTGACGAAAACGTTGCCGGTGGCGACGGAGACGGGCGCGAAGACGAAGTTTTCGTCTTCGGGATTCAGGAAATCGAAGTGGAACGTCGAAGCGCCGGGTCTGCGGGCCTCAAGCTCTTCCTTGTAGCCCGGGACGGTGTCACAGTAATTCCGGATGGTGTTCCAGAAGCCGAGCCACATGCTTATGGGCCACTCGCCTCTCGCCGCATCTCCTTTCTCCAGGATTTCAGGCACGTTCGACGAGTACTCGACCCCGGAGTGAAGAATGAAGAAGTTGTCGACGGCGTTGTTGTCGCGTCCGCCGCCTGCGACCATGATGCTTCCTGCGTCGTAGAACAGATTGTTCATATCCGTTGTACCGCAGTCGCCGAGGTCGGAATACTGGGCGAATCTTCCCACGGACCCTCCGGGCACCGCGTTGATGAGATTGTATCTCACAATGGAGTTGGCGTCCATTCCGAGAGCCGAGCGGATAACGCCTCCGTCCTCAGAGTTGGTCATGGCGGAGTCGAAGTTGTTATATTCCACTATCAGGTCGCAGGAGTAGTCCAGCATGACGCCGTAGCGGTGGCACTCCACGAAATCGCAGTGGGAAATGACGCCCTTCGTACACTTGAACAGGTTGCACGCACCCTCTACGTCGTAATCAAGGTTCGTCCGACTGAATAGGCAGTTGTCGACTTTTATATTGCTGATATTTGTGTACCTTTCGGGACCCGTCGCCACGTCCATGGCGTATACCGCGCATCCGACGGAAAAATCGAACTCGCAGCTCTGGATCGTCAGATCCATCTGCGCGTCGTCGCGGGAATACTGGATCAGCGCGTGGTTACGTCCGGTGGAGTATGCGAAAGTACATCTGTCTATGGTGATGCCGGAAGTCTTGTAGGCAAACAGGAATCCGCCGATCACATTGCGGAAGTCGAGCCCGAGAAGGGTGATATATCCCGTATTCCTGGCGTCGATCATCACGTATTCGGGGACCGGGGGGAGCCCGTCGCCGGCGTCGTAGGGGTCGCCGCGGAGCTCTTTCGGGCCCGCCGCACCGGGGGTATTGTAGTCGCCGTTCGGCTCGAAGACGTAGAGCGTTCCCGTCGACCGGTCGACCCAGTACTCTCCGTTCGCATCGAGTTCAAACGGGATGTTGAGCAGGCACATCTCGATCCCTTGTCCGGTGACGCCGGCCCAGCCCTCTCTCATTTCGTGGAATTCGCTGCTCTCGTAGTCTGCGATCTCCATCACCTTCGTTTCAGGGTCGTAACTTCCGACCTGGAACATATCTTTTCTGTATCCGCGGATGATCCAGCCGAAGATCCTGATCTCGGGGATTATCTCTGCGGGATATGAGGCGAGTTTACGGGTGATGACCTGATGTTCCATCAGAAGGGCGGTGGGACTGTAGGTCCTTCCGCTGTAGAAAAAATTATCCGTGCCGTCAGGGTATTTGTTGGGGAATCTTGCGACGGAGCAGATGGAGTCTCCGCTGAAAAGGGCGAACTCGGAAAATTCCGGGATCTTGTCGATATACCGGTTAAGATCTATCTTGAAGATCTTGTTCGCAGCCTCGTCTTTGAAAAGGGATCTTTCGCTCTCACCGAGGGGAGCAAAATCCTCCGCGGGGATGGTGACGCCGTTATCGAAGGTGACGTCGCCGTCGCCGTACTTGCAGTAGATCACGGGGCACT
>JAFWWR010000222.1 GCA_017518025.1 Clostridia bacterium | reverse complement strand
ACCGATAACCGTCAGGCGGAGAGAGGAGAGCGACAAATTCTCCTTTTGCAGAAAACCGTTATCCCCGAATCCTTCGCAAAAAAACATACACGAACGTAAAAAACCGCCCGGGAGCCGTTCCCGGGCGGTTTTTATATAGTTGTCGCAAGTACTTCCGCGTTCCCCGCCACGGCGACGTTTCCTGTCCCCGCGGGGACGAAATACGAGTCTCCGAAGGAGAGCGGCGTTTTCTCTCCGCCGAACGACAGGACGGCTCCTTCTTCCGATCCCGTCACCAACAGAGCGGCGAAGGAATCGTCTCCGACCGTCACCGTAACGCCGCCGCTGTCTCTCGACGTTATCCGTCTCACCTTGAAACGGTCGCAGCTGCAGATCACGTCCTCTCCCGCGCCGCGGGAGAAACGGATCCGTCCGATATCCCCGTCGGAATAATACTTCACGCAATCCGCCGCCTTCTCTGTGTGGAGCGGTCTTTTAACGCCGTCAAAAACCCGGTCGTAATCGTAAATGCGGTACGTCAGGTCGGAGTTTTCCTGGATCTCCGCCAGCGTTATTCCTGCTCCGATGGAGTGGACCAGCCCCGGCGGTATGAACAGCACGTCTCCCGCTTTCGGGAAAACGCAGCGGAGCACTTTTTCATCCTCCCCTTTTTCCAGCGCGCCGATCAGCTCCGGTACGGTCACGCCGTCCTTTATCCCGTAGACGATACGCGCCCCCGGCTCCGCCCGCAGAACGTACCACATTTCCGTCTTGCCGCTGTCGTTTTCCGCACGGGTGGCGTATCCGTCGTCCGGATGGACCTGGACTGACAGCTTGTCCCCCGCGTCGATCAGCTTTATCAGCACGGGGAATCTCTCCCCCGTGTGATGAAACCCGAGAGCCGTCGGGTCCCCCGCCACGTAATCTCCGAGGGTCATTCCCGCAGCCGGCCCGTTCTCGATCACCGACACCGCTTCCGGTCTCACGGAAGCGACCCACGCCTCGGCGATCCTCTCGCCGTCCCTGCCGAACCCGAACCGGTCGCGGAGAGCGTGACCTCCCCAGGGCAGATCCCGGGGTATGTATCTCAGTTTAAGAGGGTATTTTTCCATTTTTCACCTCGAATTCATCCTCATCTCACGCCCGATGAGCCCGCGGATATACGCGTCCCTCGCGTCCGTCGCGGCGGCGGTCAGCACGTCTTTTCTCACGTGACGCCTCGCCTATACTCCCGGAAGGCCGTCGGCGGGGAAGCCGAGATCCTCCGTCAGCGCTTTTTTCATCGTCGTTGTCAGATCGGCGCCGTAGGTGTAAATATCCGCGTCAAGGAGCAGATTGTCCGCCCCGGTCATGAGGAGAGCGTTAAGGAGCGGCCTTGCGATCTCCCGGCACAACTCCCGCGCCGTGGAGCACACGGACAGCACCCGGGACAGGGAAGTGCCTCTTGCCGAAAGGATGGGCCGCGGCGTCCCCGTTCCCCGGACGGGCTCTCCGTCCCGGAACAAAACGCAGAAAACGTCGTCCGCTCCCGCGTGGCAGCACAGCGACAGCCCGGAAAGGGCTCCCGCGTCCTCAAGAAGACGGCGGATCGACGCGGCGGCGTAGGTCCTTGATACCACGGTACGCACGTTTAGCCGGTTTCCGACCGTGTCCGTGATCCGGTCGCCGCACAGCCCCTGTATCGGCGGTCCTGCGTGTGGCTCGCCGTCCTCCCCGCATCCGGTCAGGACCGAGACCGCGCCGAAATAAGAATCCGGGAACGCGCCGTTCAGCGCAGAGACCCTGTCGGCGAGAAAATCATCCAGCCGCCGGCGGTAAGTCTCCAGCTTCGGCGCTCTCATGCGGTATTTTGCGACGTACTTCAGCCGCAGGTCGAATATATCGAACGTCGGCGCCTCCCCGGAGAGATCGAGAACGCCGAGCAGAACGTCGCGGGAGGGCGCCAGCAGCTCCGCAGGTCTTCCCGGATAGACGGGGTCGACCTTCATTGAAACGACGGCGCCCGCCTCCTCGAGTATCTCCGAGGCGCGGCAGACGGCGGGCTTCGAGAGGGAGAGGGAGTCGCACAGTTCCCGTCTTGTCAAAGGGCCGGAACAGGCGACGGAGTCAAATATTCTTTTAACAGTTTCCGCGCTCAAACAGACGCCCGATCTCATACCGTCGCCTCCCTTCATTTTTATTGTATAATCAGCCGCTTCTTTTGTCAATAGACCGCTCAAAAAGGCGAAAAGAAAAAAAGTTTCAAAATTTTTGAAGAATTTTTCGATATTCCCTTGACAAATCAATTAGACATATGTATAATAATTTCCGCTGACGAAAAAAAGGTATCTTGCCTAAAAATATCGGAGAATAAAGATGAGTGTCGAAAATATCAGCCAGGTAATGGCGGAACTTCTCGAAAAAGCGGCGCCGGTGGACTATTCCGTACGTCTTCCCGAGGCGGAATACGACGTGATGGCGGCGATCTGGGACGGCGAGCCCCCGCTCACAACCTCATATCTCATGCAGAAGATAGGACATAAGAAGGGCTGGAAAGCGCCCACTCTTATCTCTTTCCTCGTCCGTCTTGAGGACAGGGGCTTTATCACTTCCTTCAAGAACGGCAAGGAGCGCTACTATCTGCCCGTAGCCGACAAGAAAACTTACGTCCGCCTTGTGACGGAGAACTTCATTGAGAGATACCACGGTAATTCCTTCGTGTCGATCCTCAATTCTCTTTACGAGGACAAGAGTCTCGGCGACGAAGACATCGACGCTCTTCTCGACTGGCTCAAGAGCAGGTATTGATAATACCGGAGACGCAGGTTGAATAATATCGAACTTCTGAATGCAGCTTTTTCTCGTATATGCCGCGAGGTAGTATCCGACGGACACGAAAGGTACAACATCGGGACGTATAAGGAGAAAAAGCTGCATTTGATTTTGAAAACGTTTTTCGAGCCCGATACGTCGTTCCACGAGGTCCCCTTCGGCGGCTTCGTCTGCGACGTGAAGCGCGGCGACCTCATAACGGAGGTGCAGACCACCGGGCTGCGCACCATGGGGCGCAAGCTCGCCGCCTTTCTGCCGGAGTGCCGGGTCAGGATCGTGTTTCCGGTGATCACCGAAAAGCGGATCGTGTGGGTGGATCCCGCTGACGGCTCTGTTTCCGAGGGAAAAAGATCGCCCAAAAAGGAAAACGGATTCAGACTCCTCTCCGAGCTTTTGTATATTTCCGATTACTTGACGGACGAAAATCTTTCCGTCACGGCGGTCTATCTCAAGGCGGACGAATACCGGCTGCTGAACGGCTGGAGCCGCGACCGCAAAAAAGGAGCGGAAAAGCTCCAGACGATCCCCACGGAGCTCGTCGGTATCGAGGAATATTCTCCGGGGGTGGACGTCTCTCTCTTCCTCGAAAAGATCCCCGCGGGATCCTTCACCCGCGCGGAGTTCTCGAGACTCACCGGACTCCGGGGACGCGCTCTTTGGAGCGCACTGAAGGTGCTGTGTCTCGCCGGCGCCATTGCCGACTCCGGAGAGGGCAGACGGCCGGTGATCTACACCCGCGCGGACGCGAAGGAGAAAAAGGCCCCGAGGGGCAGAAAAATTCCGCCGAACACTTGAAAAAAATACGCGGATTGTATATAATATCATTTGAAAAAAATTCTTACGTCGAAAGGAAAAAAACATGGAATACGGAATACAGATGTACAGTCTTCGCGACATTACGGAACAGGATCTTGAGGGCGCTCTGAAGGCAGTCGCCGAAATGGGCTACAAGACCGTGGAATTTGCCGGATTCTTCGGGCACGGCGCGGCGGAAGTCCGCGGAATGCTCGACAGATACGGCCTCCGCGTGGTCGGCACCCACAGCAGCTGGGAGGGCGTTCTCCCCGAGAATATCGAGGAGACTATCAAATACCATACCGAACTGGGCAACACAAGATACGTGATCCCGGGAGCGCCTCTCGGGAACAAGGCGGAGGTTGACAGATTCATCGAGGTCGTCAACGAGGCGCAGCCGAAGCTCGCGGCGGCCGGCATCGAGCTGGGCTATCACAACCACGCTTACGAATTCGAACCCACCCCCGAGGGACACCACATCCATCACGAGCTCCAGAACAGAACGAACCTGTTCTTTGAGATCGACACGTACTGGGCTTACGTCGCAAAGTGCGACCCCGTGGCGGAGCTTGAGAGACTCGGCGACAGAGTGAAAATGATCCACCTGAAGGACGGCACCGCCGACGGACACGGCCTCGCTCTCGGCGAGGGGACCGCTCCCGTCGCCGCCGTGAGAGCGAAAGCCATAGAGATGGGCCTCGACATCGTTGTCGAGAGCGAAGGATGCGATCCCACCGGCATCGAGGAGACCCGCCGCTGCATCGATTATCTCAAATCTCTCGACTGAGATCACCCGTTATAGAGAGTCAACGCCGATATTCTGACGATATCGGCGTTGATAATAAACCGGACCGGATGTCCCGGCCCGGGCCCGGAGAGGAGACTCGACTTGAACAACAGACCGTACAAAAAACTGTTCATCCCCAGATGGCTTCTGTTATGCAGCATATTTTTCCCGCCGCTTTTCGTCGTGTTGGCGGTCCTGAGCCAGGTTAAGCTGCCCTATACGCTCGAGGACCTGAAAAACATCGGCAAGGATTTCAAAAACGGCGACCCGTTCCGCACTTTCCGCCGGGAAGGACAGGGAAACGGCACGATATACGCCACCTTCACCGACAAGACGGACGGGGAAGCTGCCGCGGGGACGGAAGAGCCGAAGAAAACGAGCGTGAAAAAGAAAAAAATCACCTTCATGGAGGTCATTTCCATAGTGATCTTCGCCCTTTTCGCCCTGGCGACGCTCGGCGGGATCATAAAAGCGGCTCAGGATCCTTCGCCCGCCTCTTTCGTGGCGCTTGCCTCGTTTGCCGGAGTCAGCATCGCCGGATTCCTTGCAAATCTGTTCTTCCGCGGCAGGAGGAAGAGATACAACCGTTACCTTGAATGGATCGGGGATTCCGACTGCTGCAGCATCCAGACTCTCGCATACGGACTCGGCGAAAAAGAGAGAAAGGTCGTAAAGGATCTGAAAAGGATGGCGCTGGACGGCGAGTTCGGCCCCCGCGCCTACGTCGACGAGCGTTATATGATGTTCTTCCGCACCCCCGAGGCGGCGGAGGAATACAGAAAGAACAAGGGCTACTTCGGCGGTATCGACAAGAACCCCGCGGGGATAGACGAGTATTCCGACATAATCCTCAGGATCCGTCAGCTCAACAACGAGATCGCGGACCCCGAAGTGTCCGGCAAGATCGACAGGATCGAGCAGCAGACCAGGATCATATTCGACTACGTGAAACAGCACCCGGAGAAGAAGAACACCATCCGGACGTTTATGAACTACTACCTGCCGACCACGCTGAAGCTTCTCGAATCCTACGCAAAAATGGAGAAGATAGGCGAGGCGGGAGAAAACGTCAAGGCGTCGAAAGACGGTATCGAGAACATCCTCGACACCCTGGTGGACGGCTTTGTGCGGCAGACCGACCGGCTTTTCGCCGCCGATTCCATCGACATCTCAAGCGACATCGACGTTCTGGAGACCATGATGAAAAAAGACGGACTCACGGGAGAGAGGGATTTCGGACCGTCTTCCGGAGCGGCCGCCGCCCGGAAAGAGGACGAATGACGATCCCGTCGGTCACTGATCGAGAAAGGAACTGAAAAATGAAAAAGATACTGTGCGCCATATTCGCAGTTCTTTTGTTCGTCTCCGCCGTTCCCGCGGGAGCGGACGGCTACTGGGACGCCCAGGCGCGGTATAAAGAGGCGGTGGATTCCGGCGATCCGGAGAAGATCATCTCCGCGGTCAAGGCCATTGAGGCCGTTTATCCGAACCCGAAGGATCAGACGGAGCGCAACCGCCTGATGGAGCCGCTGAAGAAGGCCGCGCAGGCGTACGAATCCATCGGAAAATTCCCGGACGCGGGTGTTTATTACAAAAAATACCTCAAATTGGTAAAAGCGTCGATCACCGACGACGACCCCCTGAAATATCAGGACGCCGTCAACACCGCGACCATGCTCGCGGAGCACAACAGCGTAACGCCTACGGTCTACGCCGCCACCTCGTCCGTGTCGAATATTCCGAACCTTAAAGCGAAGAACGAGCCCCGGGCGGGAACGTATCACGGCATGTGCGGCGTATACGACGAGACCCGGGATAACGCTCTGCTCCTCTACGTCCATTTCTTCAACGAGACGATCGAGGGCTTCAGCTGGAAACTCCCGGACACCGAAAACAGATACGTGCTGACCGTCGCCTGGAATTCCCCCAATGAAAACCTGGCGGATCTGCAGAAAGTCGCCAACGGCGAAGCGGACGACTACATCATCGAAAACCTCGAATACGTTGCGGGCCTCAACGCGGACGTTATGATCCGCTTCTTCGCGGAGGTCAACACCTGGTCCGACCTGCCGCAGAAAGCCGACGCGTACCTTGCGAACGGCAAGACGTACACGGAGACCTACATAAAGGCCTTCCGCCGGGTAGCGGATCTCGTGCACAGATACGCCCCCAACGCGGCGATGGTTTTCTCGCCCAACGACATATCAAACTGGTTCTTTAAGCCCGAGGATTTCTACCCCGGCGACAAATATGTGGACTGGATAGGGATATCCTGCTACTGCAATCTGTCCTCCTCCGCCGCGAATAAACTCTCCAGCGGCAACGACGCGTACTACTGCCGGGGACTGTACGAAAACGAGATAGTCAAGATAGGGCATATCGTCGACACCTTCGGCAGCAAAAAGCCCATCATGGTCTCCGAGTGCGGATTCTGCTACAAGAACAACGCGGGCACCCAGACCGAGGCCCATGCCCTCAAGGCGATGAAGCAGTTCTTCTCCTACGTCACCATGGTGTATCCTCAGGTCAAGTGCGTCAACTATTTCAACACGAACCACAGCGGCAACTGCTACTGCCTGTTCAATAACGGCTCCGCCGCCGGAAACGCGAATCTGGCGGAACTCTATACTTCTCTTATCACCTCGGACCCGGCGATGGAGTATTCCATGGGCAGGACGGACAAGGGCGGCTACACTAAGGTCTACCATATCAACGAAGTCACGGGATCCCTCGACCTCTCTACCTACGCCTGGTATCCGGGCGGAGACATAACCGTCACCTATTCCGTTGACACGGAGAAGAAGGTGACCACGAAAGAGGTCCCCTATTCCTGCTCCGTCAACGCAAAGGAGCTGGCCGTCGGCTATCATCTGCTCACCGTCAAGGTCACCTGCAAGAGTACCTCCACGGTCCTTCTCTACACGGTGAAGAAGGACTCGGACGGCAAAGTCAGGGTCACAAAAGCGTATCCCGACGCCATAAAGGACATGAAGGAATCGAACTGGGCGTACGAGTGCGTGGGCTACGGCCTGGGAACGGGACTGTTCACCGGTATGTCCGACACGCAGTTCGCCCCGAACGTCTCGCTCAGCAGGGCGATGTTCGTCACCATCATGGGCAGAATGGCGGGAGTCGACACCTCAAAGTACAATTACTCCTCCTTCGACGACGTGAAGAAAGGGAAGTGGTACACCCCCTATATCGCCTGGGCAAAGGAGACCGGCGTCGTGAACGGGCTCAGCGCCACCAAATTCGGCCCCGACGCGCTTATCACCCGGGAGCAGATGTGCGCCATCATGACTCGTTACGCCGACTACTTCGAAATCGAACTTCCGGGCGGCTCCGGCGGCTCGAAGTTCGCCGACGACTCGAAGATCAGCAATTACGCGAAGACTGCGGTCTACAGAGCAAAGAACGCCGGACTCGTAAACGGCAAGGGCAACAATATGTTCGAGCCCCGTGCCACCGCGACCCGCGCCGAGGCGGCGGCCATCATCATGCGGTTCTGCTTCCTGCAGATGAACGGCTGATCGGTCGGCGCAGCCGGAAAAAACGTAAAAATCCGAAGGATCTCAAAGTTTTGAGAGATCCTTCGGATTTGTTTTTGTTTGTGTCGGACGGGCTCCTCATCTCTTGCGTTTTTCGGGACTGATGAGAAATCTGAAGTCGAAACCGTCTGTCAGAATGAACTCCGCCAGGGTCGCGCCTCGTTTTGCAAGCAGCTTTATCAGCCCGTCGCACCCCTCGATGACGGAGCGCATCGCGTCGTCGTTTTCCACGTTGTAATTGCACGCCGCGACTACGTGGCAGGCGCCGGTCCGGTCGAGAAGACCGTCGATAAGCTCCGGCCTGCCCGACGGCGACCGCCTGAATCCCGACGTCAGAAGCTGCTCGCCGACGATCCTGCCCCCGTTGTCGAAGGCGAACGCGATCATCACGTTGTCAGCTCCTTCCGCAACTATCCGTGCGCACGCGTACACGCCGAGAGCCGACCTCGTCCTGAAAGGTTTTGCGGACGATCCGGCCGTCACGGCGCGGCAGAGCATAATATCTCCGTTCAGGCGCCTTTCCACGTCAGAGCTCGACTACCTTGCCGGTCTTCGACGACTCGAACGCCGCCTCGATGATGCGGAACACGGTGCGGACCTGATCGTATCTTACCAGCATTTCCGCCTTGCCGTCGATGGTGTCGATCATATTGGTGTAGAGAGCCGCCCAGTCCTGATTTACCTCATATCCGTCGTCGGGATACTCGACGCGGTCCAGATCTTCCTCGAGGATCTCCTGCTGACGGACGAAGGCGCCGTCCTTTCCGTATGCGATGGCGTCTTCCTTCTTCCACTGCGCGCTCTTCGCCTCGCGGAAGGTGCCTTTCTTTTCGTAGATGTCGTCCATCCAAAGAACGCCCTTTTCGCCGTATACGGCGAATCTCTGATAGGGAGCGAGGAACGTGCCTGAAACGGTGACTTTCGCCTTCGTGCCGCCCTCGAAAGTGAAGATGACGGTGGCTCTATCGTCTACTTCGGGGTTCTTTTCCTTGTAGACGTCCGCCCAGACGGACTTCACGGGCTCGTCGATGAGATAAACGATCTGGTCGATGAGGTGAACGCCCCAGTCGAACAGGATCCCGCCGGCGTGATCCTCAAACGCTCTACAGCCCATGAGGGTGCCGCCGCAGAAATTGCTCTCGATGGTGTGTATCTTCCCGAGCCGTCCCGTGTCGTACGCGTGCTTCACCGCGAGGAAATCCACGTCGAAGCGCCTGTTCTGATGGATGAACAGCTTTTTGCCCGTCCTCTCGGAGGTGGCGATCATTTCCTCGATCTCCCCGGAGGTCATAGCCGCCGGCTTCTCGCAGATGACGTGCTTGCCCGCTTCCAGCGCGCGGCAGGTCATCTCGCGGTGGAAATTGTTCGGGGTCGCCACGACCACCACGTCGAACTCGTCGTCAGAGAGGAATTTGTCAAGGTCGTCGTACGCCTTGAGTCCTCTTTCCACCGCCAGATCACGCTGTGACTGACGTACGTCGTATACAGCGACCGGCACAAGGTCCGCCGCGTCGCGTCTGTCCTCGGCCACCTGATAGTGATAGCCGCTTCCCATATGTCCGTAACCGATAAATCCTACTCCGTGTTTCATATTCTTTCCTCCGTTTTTATTCGTTTTCCTCGTCTTCGTCCTCGCTCCTCACCACGGCGATGCCGAGCTCCCGGAGAGCGCTCTCGTCCGCCCTGGAAGGCGCCTTCGAGAGGGGCTCCGACGCGTTCTGCACCTTGGGGAACGCGATGACGTCCCTGATGTCGGACAGCCCCAGCGTCAGCGTCACCAGCCGGTCGAGACCGAACGCCAGACCGCCGTGGGGCGGCACGCCGTATTTGAACGCCTCCAGCAGGAATCCGAATTTCTCCGTCGCCTGCTCCGGCGTGATGCCCAGCGTCTCGAACATGAGATTCTGCATCTCGGTGGTGTGGATCCTGATGGAACCGCCTCCGAGCTCCGTGCCGTTCAGCACGATATCGTAGGCGCGGGCCCTGACCGCGCCGGGATCGGTCTTGATGAGGGGGAGATCCTCCTCCATGGGCATGGTGAAGGGGTGATGCTTGGCGTAGAAGCGGCCGTCCTCCTCGCTGTACTCAAGAAGCGGGAACTCCGTGACCCACAGGAAATTGAACACGGATGGGTCGAGCAGCCCCAGCTTCTTCGCCACGTGGACGCGGAGCGCGCCCAGCGAGTCGAACACCACGGTGTTCTTCGCAGCGACGAACAGAGCCAGGTCGCCGTCGCGGATATCCATTCTTTCGACTATCGCCGCGATCTCCGCCTCGGTCATGAACTTAGCAAAAGACGACGATACCTGCCCGTCGGCTATCTTGTACCACGCCAGACCCCTGGCGCCGTAGGTCTTCACAAATTCGGTGAGCGCGTCGATCTCTTTTCTCGTAAAGTGACCGCCACCCCTGACGTTGATGCCGCGGACGGATCCTCCGGCGGCTACCGTCCCGGAGAAGACGGAGAATTCACTGTTTTTCACCAGATCGGATACGTCGCAGAGCTCCATCCCGAACCGGGTGTCCGGCTTGTCGGAACCGTAGCGGTCCATGGCCTCCGCCCAGGTCATTCTCGGGAAGGGAGTTTCAAGCTCCACGCCGAGGAATTCCTTGTAGAGGTATTTTAAGAACCCCTCGTTTATCGCGATGATGTCGTCCTCGTCGGCAAAGGACATTTCAAGGTCGATCTGAGTGAACTCCGGCTGCCTGTCGGCGCGGAGGTCCTCGTCTCGGTAGCACCGGGCGATCTGGAAGTATCTGTCGAATCCCGAGTACATCAAAAGCTGCTTATAGAGCTGAGGCGACTGGGGCAGGGCGTAGAACTTGCCCGGGTGGACGCGGCTCGGTACCAGATAGTCCCTTGCTCCTTCCGGAGTGGGTTTGATGAGGGTCGGAGTCTCGATGTCGATGAACCCGTTTTTCTCAAAATAGTCTCTCGCCAGCTTCGAGATCCTCGAGCGGGCGATTATGTTCTTCTGCAGCTCCGGACGGCGCAGGTCGAGATATCTGTGCCTCAGGCGAAGTTCGTTGTTGACGTCGGTGTTGTCCACGATGGCGAAAGGCGGAGTCTGGGCGACGGAGAGGATCTTGAAACGGTCCACCGCCACCTCGATCTCGCCGGTCTTGAGGTCGGGATTTATCGCGCCCTCGCCTCTTGAGCGCACCACGCCCTCGGCGCAAAGAACGTACTCGGCGCGGACGCCGAAAGCCATGTCAAATATCTCCCGGTCGGTCTTCTCGTCGAAGGCGAGCTGGAGGATGCCGGTCCTGTCCCGCAGGTCGATGAAGATGAGACTCCCGAGGTCCCGCTGACGCTGGCACCAGCCCAGCACGGTCACTCTCTCGCCGATGTTGGCGGCGGAAAGCTCTGTACAGTAGTGTGTTCTCTTGTCTCTTTTTTCGAAGGATGCCATCTTTTTGTGTCCTTTCGCATATGTGTCGTATTATCTCGCCGCGGCGTAAGCCGGACGTATATTTTTCCCTCGCTAAAGTATAACAAAGTTCGGAAAAATAATCAAGGTCTTTGCGCTTTTCTTTCATAATATTTCATCGCTTTTTCAGTTTCAGCGTTCCTTGCCTCCGTCCGGAGGGCGGCGCTGTTCCCGCTCTCCCGAAAAAAATTGAATTTTTCCATTGACAAAACGGCGACTCCGTGTTATACTGTTATGCGGCTCAGAGGAGCGTGCCCCATTAGCTCAGCTGGTAGAGCACATGACTTTTAATCATGGTGTCCGGAGTTCGATTCTCCGATGGAGCATGAAAAAGGACTTGCTTAGGCAAGTCCTTTTTCAACGAAATCCGTCCTTACGGATGGGTGAAATCGCTTCGCGGTGAAATCCGTGTTTCAAGCTGGTGAAGGACGGATTTCATTTCACCGAACACGAAGTGCTCGATTTCACCTGAGGGCGTAGCCCGAAGATTTCACAATTTGCGAAAGCAAATTATTTCACTCAAACCTTTGAAAGTTCGAATCAATCTATCAAAAACGCAAATCCATTTTTTTCGTACTCAATTACCAAAACAAATATCCCGTCGAGGGCAGTCGGCGGGATATTTGTTTTGTATTATTCATTGAAACTTGTCAAAATTTGTGGACACAAATCTTGACAAGTTTCAACGTCAAATAAAAGACGAGGCAGAGCCTCGATTTCACTATTGCAGACATAAATTCTATATGTTATACTTTATTCGACGGATAACAAAGGAGAATAGTGTTTTTTATGAAACAAAATATATACGACAACGATACTTTTTTCAATGGTTATTCCAAACTGAGAGAAAACGATGGCAGCGCTAACGATCTGTTTGAAAAGCCGGCATTGTTCTCTCTGCTTCCCTCGCTTGAAAACAAGACTGTTCTGGACCTGGGCTGCGGGTACGGAGAACACTGTATCCATTATGTCGAAGAAGGCGCAAAAAGAGTTGTTGGCGTTGATATCTCGAAAAAAATGCTCGACGTCGCCGAAACTGAAAACTCACATCCGAATATTACATATCTGAACATA
The DNA here is from genome assembly GCA_017518025.1 of Clostridia bacterium. Lineage (GTDB taxonomy): Bacteria > Bacillota > Clostridia > Oscillospirales > CAG-272 > RUG11130. Next base: position 816 of record JAFWWR010000222.1, on the reverse strand, counting down.
CCCATGGAGGATATAGGTGGGATCCGCGAGTCTTTTGACGTTGTTGTCAGTTCACTCGCTTTCCATTACGTTAAAGATTTTGAGGCGCTGGTTGCCGATATATACCGTCTTTTGAACGATAAAGGTGTTTTGGCTTTCTCTCAGGAGAATCCGCTGAGCACTTGCTTTACGACGGGAAACCGGTGGACGAAAGACGATAATGGGAACAAACTGTTTGCAAATATCTCAAATTACAGCGTTGACGGAGAACGGGAATCCACTTGGTTTGTCGATAACGTAAAGAAATATCACAGGACGTTTTCCTCAATTATCAATTCTTTGATCGACGCGGGATTCCGTATCGACAGGCTGATTGAGCCCTATCCGTCCCCGGAAATACTGAAAAAACATCCCGAGCATGAAGATTTACTGCATAAACCCGATTTCCTGCTTGTTAAAGCGACAAAAGTTTCGGGAAAATTCTGAACTGGTGCAATGATAAAATGACGGAACCGAAAGTGAATTACTATACGGAACTGATACAAACGGTTATTTATTTGGCCGATGTCAGGGATCATACAAGACAGAATCTCGGAAACAGGCACTACTGTGACGCGATAGATCATTATTTTGGAGAATTAAAAAATCACGCTGCCGTGATTGCAACGCGGGAATTGGTGCGAAACAGAAATTTTAACTATATCCGTCCGCACAGAGCCGCGGTTTGCTTTGACAAATTGATTAACGGAAATGACGAACTGACCGGGTGGGCCAAGCTGATCAGGCAGTTTGAAACTGAATCGGATTTTGAAAGCTTTTTCAACGAAATGTCTGATT
>JAFWWR010000021.1 GCA_017518025.1 Clostridia bacterium | reverse complement strand
TCTTTAATACTAACACTTTATAAAACGAATGCCTATGTCAACGAAACGCTTTTCGTTTGTCGCTGCCGTCCTGGTGGGCGCGGCTGCACTCTCTGTCTCCTGTCAGAAGAAGGAAATCATCAACGCTCCTTCCCTGACCGCCTTTAGCTTCAAGGCTGCTGATAACGCAGTCCTCTCTGAAGATTATGTTGCTACTGTTTCCGGAACGAGCGTAAGCGTAGCTCTCCCCGATGTGGATAAGACGGCTCTCGTCGCGACCTATACCGTGGCTGAAGGAAATGTCGTCAAGGTGAACGGCACCGTTCAGACCAGCGGAAAGACGGCGAACGATTTCTCTTCCGAAGTGACCTATGTCGTAACGGACCCACGGTGCGGAGCTCCTCCGGCGTGTTCGCCACGCCGCCTCCGCTGCCGCCCAACGTGTAGGCGGGACGGACGATGACGGGATAGCCGATCTTCTCCGCTATGGCGAGAGATTTTTCCACGTCGCAGGCGATATCGGATGGTATGACCGGCTCGCCGATCGCCTCCATGGTCTCCTTGAAGGACTGCCTGTCCTCCGATTTCTTGATGGCGCTGACACAGGAGCCGATGAGACGGACTCCGTGCTCCTCGAGGAAGCCCTCTTCGTCGAGCTGCATGGCGAGGGTGAGGCCGGTCTGTCCCCCGAGACCCGCCAGGAGACTGTCGGGCTTTTCCTTTATGATGACGCGCTTTACGGTCTCGGGAGTCAACGGTTCGAGATAAACCTCGTCCGCGGAGTCCGTGTCGGTCATGACCGTGGCGGGGTTGGAGTTGACCAGTACCGTCTCCACGCCCTCCGCCTCCAGTACCCGGCACGCCTGGGTCCCGGCGTAGTCGAACTCCGCCGCCTGACCGATGACGATGGGGCCGGAGCCGATGACCAGCGTCTTTTTGATACTTTTATCCCTCGGCATTCTTTTTCACCTCCATCATTGCGGTGAACCTGTCGAACAGGAACGAGGTGTCCCGGGGGCCGCTCCGGGCCTCCGGATGGAACTGGACGGAGAACGCTCCGTCCCCGGGGTAATCTATCCCCTCGCAGGTGCCGTCGTTGGCGTTGACGAAGCTCACCGTCCCCCTCTCCACCGTGGACGAGGTGACGGCGTAGCCGTGGTTCTGACTCGTGATGTACGTTCTTCCTGTTTTAAGGTCCCGGACGGGCTGATTTCCGCCCCGGTGGCCGAACTTCAGCTTCTCCGTCCGGCTTCCCGCCGCCAGGGCGAGGAGCTGATGACCGAGGCAGATCCCGAAGATCGGCACCCGCCCCAGGAGCGCCCGGATGGTCCCGATGCAGTCCGTATTCTCCGCCGGGTCGCCGGGGCCGTTGGAGAGCATCACCCCGTCGGGAGACGAGGCGAGTATCTCCTCCGCCGTGGCGGAGGACGGAACTGCCGTCACGCCGCAGCCCCGGCGGCAAAGCTCCCGGATTATGCCGGCCTTGGCGCCGTAGTCGATGAGCGCGACCTTGTATTTCGCCTCTCCCTCCGCCGGGAAAAACTCCGTTTTTTCAGCCGTGACGGAGCGAACGGCGTCCGTGACGGCGTATTTTTTGATCCTTTCGATCTCCGCGCCGAGGTCGGCGGGGATCTCGTCCGTGATGAGCGCGTTCATCACGCC
>JAFWWR010000020.1 GCA_017518025.1 Clostridia bacterium | reverse complement strand
TCGACCGGGATCGGACTTGTCGGCGTATCCGTCTGAGGGGGATTAAAATGAACGTCGCCGCCGTTCCGGGACGAACATCCGGCAAGGATAAGCGCCGCCAGGACCAGTAGAGGCACCGCCGACAGGACGGCGCGCAGGGTCGTCTTTTTCTTCATCATCTGTCACCTCGCTTAAAGGTTAAAGCGGATCGCTGACGAAGCCCTGCTTCGTCAGTCGGTCGATGGACGTAAAACCGATCTCTTTCAGCATTTTCGCGGCTTCTTCAAATCCGAAGCCCAGGTGCTTTCTGTTGTGGCAGTCGGCGGAGAGGACGACGGTCCCGCCGAGGCGAAGGATCTCGGCAAGAAGGATCTTCGACGGGTACGGGTCCTTTCTGATATTCACAGCCACTGCGCCGGTATTCACCTCGAACCGCTTGACGTGCTTCATGACCTCCCGGAGAGCGCCGAGCGCCACGTCGTAGTATCTCTCGTCCTCGTCGAAGGAATGGAACTTGGTCACAAGATCGAAATGACCCATAATATCCGGCTTGTTCTTTTCGGCGTGTTCCATCACGTTCTCGTAATACATTTTGCAGAGCTCCACGTGATCGCCGCCGCAGAAGTCCCTGATTATCCCCTGGGTGTATTCTCCGCCCCAGTCGACCCCGCGGTGCTGCCCTTCGATCTTTACCGTGTGGACCGAGCCGATTATGTAGTCGTAAAGAGAACGGTCGATCTCGGAGTAGTAATCGACTTCCGCGCCGCAGAACAGGTCGAAGGTGCCCTCGTATTTTTTTATCACCCGGCGGACTTCACTGACGTATTTTTCCTCGTTTCCCTTGCCGATGGTATAATCTCCGTCTCCGTCGACGTAACTGTGGTCGGAGATGCCGAGGGACACGAAACCCCTCTCGATAGCGGTCTCGACGTTTTCCTCGACGGAATGCTCCCCGTCGGAGAGGGTCGTGTGAGTGTGGAGATTTGATTTGATAAGTTCCATTTTCCGCTTTCCTTTCATGAATCAGTCGGAATAATCGCGGTCCACGTGAACGGTGACCTCGTATTCCGGATACAGCCGCTCTACCTCCGCCGCCGCGCCGCGGTATACTTCGTCCTTATCGGGCGCGAGGAAATCGATGACCATATCGAAACGTATCTTCTTTTGCTCCGTGTCACAGTAGAATCCGTGGATCTGGAGAACGTAATCACGGGCCATCACGGCCTCCGTGACGCGGGATCTGATCTCTTTTGCCGCGTCGGACGTGGTATTGAATGAATATATACCGATGGCGGTGAGGTAGACCTTGTTCTCCGTGGCGACGCGATGGGCAATCTCGCGGCTCACAAGGTCGATCCTGTCGGCGTTCCATGTGTCGGGGACTTCGATGTTGACGGAACCGAGCCACCGGCCCGGCCCGTAGCTGTTCAGCACAAGGTCGAAGGCGCCCATGACTCCCTCGGTCTCGCAGACTGACGCCTTTACCGCGGCGGCAGTCTCGTGATCGACACGCTCCCCGAGGATCTTGCTGACCGTTTCCAGTATCATCTGAATGCCTGCGCGGATGATGACCAACGAGATCAGCAGGCCGAGCCACGCCTCGAGGCTGAGGCCGGTGGTGATGAACACCAAAGCGGCGACGATGGTGGAGAAAGCGATGACCGCGTCCAGAAGCGCGTCCTTGCCGGAGTTCTTCAGTGCGTCGGAGTTGAACTTTTTGCCCTGATCGCTGACAAAGAGACCGAGAACTATCTTGACCGCCACAGCCACTCCGACGACGATAAACGTGACCGGGAAATACTCGGGCGTGACGGGATGGATTATCTTCTTTACCGCCTCCACGAGAGACGTGACGCCGGCGTAAATGATGACCGCGGCGACGATTGCGGCGCTGACGTATTCCACTCTGCCGTGGCCCAGCGGGTGCTTCCGGTCCGCAGGCCGTCCGGCGATCCTGGTGCCGATGATGGACACCACCGATGAGAGCACGTCGCTCAGGTTGTTGACCGCGTCGAGGATGATGGCGATGGAGTGGGAGAGGAAACCCACGAAGGCTTTGAAGGAGGCGAGCAGAACGTTGGCGGCGACGCCGACGACTCCCGCCCGGATTATTCTTTTTTCCCGCGTTTTCGCATCCACGCGATCGCCTCCCCGCAAAATATAGGGATATTGTAACTCATTCGCCCGCTTTTGTCAATGGGATAGGGCTTTTATAGTCTTTTTTTCTTGACCCTCGAGGGACAATATGCTAAAATGAGATCGGAAATCACCCGACCGGCGCATTCGCCGCGAAAGGAAGGTTTGAAAAAATGAAAAAATCGATTCTGAAAGGCCTTTGTATCCTTCTGGCAGCTCTCTTTGTCTTTCCGCCGATATCAGCGGCGACGGACGAAGGATCGGAGCTTCCCTTCACCGACGTGAAACCGAAAAAATGGTACTACAAGGCGGTAAAATACGTCTACGAACGCGGAATAATGAACGGCGTCTCCGTCACAGTATTCGCGCCGGAGGAACCGGTGACCCGCGCCATGTTCGTCACAATGCTGGCGAGGATGGAGGGCGTCGAACAATCGGCGAACAACCCCTTCACCGACGTGGACCCGAAAAAGGGCAAGTGGTACGCAGGATACGTGGGCTGGGCGGCAGACAACGGTATCGTCACCGGCATGACAGCCACCACCTTCGCTCCGAACGCGGCTATCACCCGCGAGCAGATGGCGGCGATAATCGCCAGGTATATTAGGTACACCGGCGTCGTTCCCATGAAGAGCTACGATCCGCCGTCATTCTTTACGGATGAGGGGAAGATAGCAAAATGGGCGTCGGGAGACGTGGACTACATGAGAGTCCTCGGCATCATCGAGGGAAGCCGCGGCGCATTCGACCCGAAAGGGACGCTGACGCGCGCCCAGGCCGCTACCGTGATGATGAGACTTGATCAGATGCTCGATATGCTGAATCTCGGGGAGCCCGAGAAACCGGATTACACGGTCGACGGCGGCAGCTTCGTCTTGATGGGCGCGTGGGATCTCTATTACTCCGGCACGGCGCTGGGGACCGGATACTCCGGTATCGGCGTTCGGGACGACGGTCCCGTTCCGTATATCACGAAGGACGAAAACGGACAGACGTTCCTCATCGGGGCGTCGTCGGACAGAGCGTACGGGGTCAACAAGGACAGCTTCGGAGTGGGCAACAGCGACAATCCGCTGGGCCGGGGGATCTATTTCGAGATCGACACCGTGATGGACTGCGTCGACCTTGCGGAATACCCCTTCGTCCGCATCTCCTACCGGACAGACGGCCCGGTGAACTTCGGCGTGTATTCAAGCGATCTGGGTTCTCACTTGCTCGATTCGGATATCCGCGGCGAGGGAGACGGATGGACCGCGGAGATCCTCGACCTCGGCGCGGTCGGCCTGTGGAGCGATAATTCCGACAGGATCTCCGTCACGCTGACAGCGAGCAACGATGTGGATCTCAGATACTTCGCCGCGTTCCGCACGGCGGACGAGGCGAAAAGCTTTGATCTGTCGTCATACTCCGATAAAATGAGCTCCTACGGCGGGGACGTCGTTCCCGTCACGGAGGCCTCCGCAGAGGACGTCGACGCGGTGATCTCCGACATCGAGGCGAGAGCGAAGGCCATAGTCGACAGCGACTCGAACGTGGACGTCAAAACGGTCAAAGGAAAGACGTACTACATTTCCTCGATCCATGGCGACGACGGCAACGACGGCCTCAGCCCGGAAAAGCCGTGGAGATCTTTCGTCAACCTCTACAGGATCATGGCGAACGGCACGGTCATACTGTCGATCCCGCAGCCGGGCGACGCGGTCCTTCTCGAGAGAGGGAGCGTATTCAACAATCAGGAGTTCGGAACGTACGATTTTCTCGATCTTATGCCCGGGGTGATCTACGGGGCGTACGGCGAAGGCGAACTTCCGATGCTCACCAACCGGGTCGTCCTCGACACTCCCGCCGGAACTTGGTCGGAAACGGAATGGGAGAACGTGTGGAAACTGGACGCCGAAGTGAACTGTCTTCCCGGGAACGTATCGTTCAAACAGGGCGACAAGGAGTTATGGGGCGTCATGGTGTTCCCGGCAAACTACGATGACCCTTATGCGGGAAAGACGAGAAACTACGGTCTCGTGACGAACGGCGAGGATTCTTTCCTCAGCGGCGGAGTGACCTTCGCCGGACCCGGGGACCTGAAAAACGAGCTGGAATACTTTGCCCTGGGCGGCGAGATGTGGCTCTATTGCAGCAAGGGTGATCCCGGTGAGATATTCGACGAGATCAACATTTCTAAAGACGGTCAGCTTGTGGGTTACATGGACGAATACAGAAACAAGACCTCCATGCCGACGATCCTCGAGAACGTGGCTCTCCGGTACACGGGAGGATGCGGTATCGGAACCGGCAACGCCACGAACGTTTACGTCAGAGACTGCGTGTTCGAATGGATAGGCGGATCCCTCCAGGGGCCGGACGTCAGATACGGAAACGCCATACAGAACTGGGGAAGCTGCGACGGATTCATCGTTACCGACTGCTATTTCCGCAACGTCTACGACTGCGCCGTATCGACTCAGGGCGGCGCCGGGATAATGCGCAACTTCTACACCAGGGGATGCGTGTTCGACAGATGCGACTTCCCGTGCGAATTCTTCAATCACGGGGACACGTCGTACTTCCCGCAATCTTACCTGACGAACATCGTGCTGACCGACAACTACGTCATGAACACCGGCGTCGGCTTCTGCAACGTCAGGACCGACAGGCGCGCCGCGTTCCTCTACACTTCGTATGACGTTAACAGCACGAAAATGGAGAACGTGGTGTACAGCGGCAACGTGAACGTGTTCTCCTCGGAATACGCCGTATTCAGCTGCATGATCGCCTGCGGTAAGGCCGAGGGGACAATCCTGAAGG
>JAFWWR010000221.1 GCA_017518025.1 Clostridia bacterium | reverse complement strand
TCGAAATTCGAAAAATATTTATTGACAAACGATAAATAATGTGCTATCATAATCACATCGGGCCTGATCGTGTCCCTTAGAAAAATACAAAACGGAGGACAAATAATGTCATACAAAAGAACGGCGGCGATATCTCTCGCACTTTGTTTTATTCTGTGCGCGGCTTTCATCGCCCTCACGGTAATATTACCTCTCGGATTCAAGCAGTTCTATATGGATTATCTCGGAGAGAGTACCGTGACAGAGAAGGTGGAGAATGTGACGAGGACTGTTCTTATTACGTTTTATGCATGCCTGCCGTTCGCCGCGGTGACACTCTTTTCGCTCGTCCGATTGATGTTCAACATTTTTCGCGGAAGAGTATTTATCAGGCGGAACGCCGCGTATCTGTTCGCTGTTGCGTTCTGTTGTTTCGGCGTCTTTATAACAAGCGCTGCGATCGGTTTCAGATATCTGCCGATCATGCTCATCTCCGGAGTTTTGCTGATCGTCGGGATAATGCTGGTCGTCATGGCGAACGTTATGAGCGCGGCTACTGCGCTCCGCGAAGAAAACGACCTGACGATATGAGGGAGAGACGATGATAAAGATAAATCTTGACGTTGCCCTTGCAAAAGCGAAGATGTCCTCCGGGGAGCTCGCAGCACGGGTGGGGATAACCCAGGCAAATCTGTCGATACTCAAAACGGGCAAGGCGAGAGCGGTACGCTTTTCGACTCTCGACGCCATCTGCCGTGAACTCTGCTGTCAGCCGGGAGATATTCTGGAATACGTCGACGGGGAGTGATGAAAATGGCGGAAGCAACGGAAGCCCGGGATAAAAAACTCATGTCGGGCAAGAAAGATCTCCTGATTTCTTTGATCGTGATCTTGGTTGGGTGCTTTGTTATTCCGGCGACTGTCGTCGGAGTATGGTTTTTCAGTCATCGCCCTCCGAGCCGCTCACAAGCCCTCAAAAAATGCGAGAAGATCTACACGGCAAACCGCGATCTTTTCCGCCTGGCGGCGGAAAACGGCGATTATTCGGATGTGGAAAAACTGGATGAAATCAGAGGAATCAGGGAGGACGGCAGGACCGTAAAGATCGAAGTCGGTGGGTTCGGAAACGTCACCGAGGGCGCGACTTATGGTATAGTTTGGGCCCGGGATGAGATCAATATAGTACCGCTTTCGTATGAAAAGACGGAAGACGGCGGTTACATCTGCAAGAGTGGGGATGACGGCGATGATAATTACTATTACGTCTTCCGCCTCGACGACAACTATTTCTTTTACTGGGAAAAGTGGTGATAGGAAAAATGTCTGAAAAACTAATGAAAAAAACCGGAAGAAGTCTTTGTATTGTGAACAAGATTGTTTTGAGAATTGCCGCAATTATATGTCTGTTAACAGCCTTTTGCTCGTTTAATGGGTGCAGAAAAGAGGATAAAAACACCTTTTTGTTTGAAGGGATCGGATATATAGCCGTCCCGCCTGATTGGATAATTACTAAAAATGGTAATTCCTATCGCATAAACGATGAAAAAATGGAACTGATCGCATTTTCGATTGATGAGACCACAAAAAAAGACGAAAGTCCATATGATTACGTTTTTAAGGGAACGGATTCGGAATTCGGTGATTATACTATTCTGGATGTGGTAAAAAAAGAAATGTCCTCTTCTTCAAACGGAGCATATTATGGCGTTTTCTTGGTCAAATCCAGGGATGGAAAAACTGAAATCCCGTTTCTTGAATTGTCAGATGAGGACGAGAATGACGAACAAAATGTTACTTTTCTTTTCTGTGAGAAACACATCCCGGACACCGTTATAACAAAAATGGCGGAATCTTTCGAAAGGATAGATAACAGGTGAAAAAAGCAAAAATTATAAGCATTTCGATTTGTCTAATAGTTGTTTGTATATTCAGTCTATTATCGTGTAAAATCGGAAGACAAAGGGGTTCTTTTTGGGTTGAATATGAAGGAATTGGAAAAATACAAACAAGAGAAGCTTGGCAAATCAAAGATTACATTAAAGAAGTATGCATCATTGATAACGAAGGGAATCTTATTGGTTTTGAATTATCCCCACCCGACGCTGCAAAAATACCGTCTCCGGACTCCAATGACACATTCAAAGTCGGAAGTTTTGTTCCTTTGACGGATCATGAAAAAGAATATAGTATTGTTGGTATAACAAACGCAGGTAAAAGCGAGACGGGCGCAGGATTTGGAGAATTCGAGATCAGCGTAGATGGAAAAATCGAGCACAAACCATTTCTTTACCTTGGAGGGAAATGGGATTACGTTTATATTGTGATATGGAGGGATGATGCCGACCTTGATTATGTTAAGAATTTGGCAAACTCATTTATTCCGGAATAAAAGGGCTTGCAGAGTTTTTCAATGTTGAAAGTAAAAGATAAGAGGAAAAACTGAGTTTCTGTTTTTCGTTTGCCTCTTGTTAAAAAGTGCTACTTCTTTTTTTGGAAAATTGGTGATACGAAAAATGCCTGAAAAACTAATGAAAATAAAAACCCGGATCAAAAAATACTTTCTTCCGTTCTATCACGTGTTGTGGGCCGTTTATCTCATATCCGCAGGGGTGACGTGTCACATTTTGAGCAGCAAGGGATACGAAATTCGGGGTTGGAACGCCCTTTGGCACACCAGAGGACCGCTTGGAGCCCTGTTGTTTGTCTGTATTTCTTTTCCCGTCGTCATGACTCCGTTTTTCAGCCGAAACAAGTGGTTTCTGCCGTCATACGTTTTCCTTTTCGTTTACGGTTTTATGTTCGGAGCGGGGAACTACGGTATGGTTTTTATGATATTCATTTTTGCCGTCGCCATGATCGGTACAAAGCGTTTCTGGGCAGCGGCGCTGACTCTGCTTGTCGTGTTCGAGGTCTCGAGGATGAATAATATCGTGTCTCATTTTCTTGCAGAGCCGATCAAGGGAGTGCTGGTGTCGGAGGATATCGCCGCTTCTCCGGGCGGTTATTCCGTGATTCTGGAGGAATACTATTCCGACGGGAAAACAAAACAGTATTGTACGGTAAAAAAGACGGCGGATCTCGGGATCCTTGTGATGGACAAGGCAGGAGATCTGAAACTTGACAGAAAGATCAAACCCTCCGAAATACTTTGGCGCGACGGCACGACCTTCAGCATAAACGGGACCCTTTACGATGCCGGGGAAATATTGGATCGATCTTCTGACTGAAAGAACTGAAAACGTCAAAAAAGAGCTTCACCTCGAAGCTCTTTTTTCGTCTATTTTCTTTCCATAAGCGCCTTCAGCCGCGGGTAGACCGTGTCCGCCATGCGCTGCGCGCCGAGTTCCGACGGATGGCACCCGTCTTCAGTGATACAAAGCTCTCTCGAATAGTTCCCGAACAGGTAGAACCCGTCCACGAAGTCGACGTGTTTGTCGCCCGCGTCAAGCGCGGCGTGGAACGTGTCGAGTATCACGCGCCGCGCGGCGCAGCTCCCCTCGAAATCCGAGTCCGTGTTCGGTCTCGACATGAGCAGTATCGGGAGATCCGGCTGCGCCCGCCTCACCGTGTCGAAAAACGGCTTATGCGTCTCCCTCAGGTACTCCGCCGTGTCCGCGTTGTGGTCGTAGTCCATGACGAACGCCGACATTTTGAGCGTGGCGATGTATCGCGCCATCTCCGGTTCGCCCTTGGCGGCGCCGCCGAAGCCGAGATTCAGGTGATCCGCTCCCAGCGCCTCGGAAACCAGCGCTGTGTAGGTGCGCGCCGGAAGGCCGACGCACGCTCCCATGGTGATGGACGATCCGTAGAACACGATCGGCGCGGTGATCTTATACGGCTCCGCGTCCTCCAGCTTCCGGCCGTCCTCGATCCCGATGACCGCCCTTTTCAGCTGTACCGTTCTCGGCAGGAAGACCGTGATATCGCAGGATCTTTTTCCCTCGCCGCACATTTCGCTGTAGAACGTCCCCTCGAGGAAATCTGCATTCTCATCCGGCGGGCAGTGACCGGATCTGCGGCCGCCCGACGTGATCTCAAACCCGTTGTTCAGCTCCCGGTTTGCGAACTCGACCCTGACGTAGATCTGCGGGGAGTCCGTCCTGAATCTGATCCGCCCTCCGGCGGGGAGTTTGCTCTGCCGCAGGACCTCGGAGCTGACCGTCTTTGCGATCTCCTCCGGCATCCGGCAGAAATATTTGTCCGTCCCGTGGACCGTGAAGTGTTCCGGGATGTTTCCCGGGGTGATCTCGTATTCTTTCATCCTTATCATCCTCGCGCCTCCGATCAGTATCTCGAAAGTCTCTGACGGGACAGGTTGATGGCGCCCTCGGGGATCACGGAGATGTGATCCAGCGACAGTCCGGTGCCCACCGCCACGCATGAGACCGCCTTGTCGGCGACCATGGTCTTGATCCCGGTGACTGTGGCGAGCAACTTGTCGAGCCCCGACAGCAGACTTCCGCCTCCCGTCATGACGATGCCGTTGTAGAGGATGTCGCCGATAAGTTCCGGCGGCGTGCGTTCGATGACTGAGCAGACCGCTTCTACTATGGCGGTGATGGGCTCCTCCAGCGCGTCCGGTATCTCGTTTGACGAGATCCGCACCACCCGGGGCAGTCCCTGGATGAGGCAGCGCCCCTTCACGTCGATGAATTTCGGCTCGTCGTGGGGCCACGCGGAGCCCACGCGTATCTTGATCTCCTCGGCGGTCCTCTCGCCGATGAGCACGTTGTGTTTCCTTCTCACGTATCTGATGATCGCCTCGTCGAACTTGTCTCCGGCGACCTTGATGGACTCGGACACTACCACGCCGCCGAGAGAGGTGACGGCGATGTCGGTGGTCCCGCCGCCGATATCGACGACCATGTGGCCGTTGGGCAGGGAAATGTCGATCCCCGCGCCGATGGCGGCGGCGACCGGTTCCTCGATCAGGTACGTCTTTTTCGCCCCCGCCTGGGTGGCGGCGTCCACCACGGCGCGCTCCTCCACCTCTGTGATCCCGCTGGGGACGCAGATGATGACCCGCGGCTTGAAGAATACGGAATTGCCGCAGGCGCGCTTTATGAAGTACTGGATCATGCGGAGGGTGATCTCGTACTGGCTGATGACGCCGTCCCGGAGAGGACGGATCGCCGTGATGTTGCCGGGCGTCCTGCCGAGCATCTGCTGGGCCTCGCGTCCGACCTTCAGTATTTTATCGGTGTTCTTGTCAATGGCGACCACGGACGGCTCCTTGAGGACGATGCCGCGCCCCTTGACGTAGACCAACACCGTGGCGGTGCCCAGGTCGATACCGATGTCTCTTCCCATCATAGTGAATACCTCATCTATCTCACGATCAAAATCGACAACTTACAATTATAGTTACTGTCTAAAACGGCGAATGCCTCAACGGCATTCTGCCACAGCGTAATTA
>JAFWWR010000220.1 GCA_017518025.1 Clostridia bacterium | reverse complement strand
GATCGATCCACACCGAATCGGGATCTATCCCGCCGTGTTCGATGCCCGCGTACGCGAGCGCGCAGCAGATATTCTCCATTCGGGAGATCACCCACGCGAGATGTACCGACTGAAGCGGCACGAAGACCGACGCCGGATAGAGATTCGGCCGCCTCCTGAAAACGAGCGCCCGGCCTCCGTTCCTAAGAGGGAAAGACGTCTTCATTTCCGGGAACGAACGGCAGAGCTTTGTATCCGCCTCGGGAAATACAAGCATCCCGAGCCCCCTTCTGAAGGACGCCGCGTCTCTGTCTTTCGGCATGATATATACGACATTTTCTCTTGTGAGATAGCAGGTCATATCGCCCTTTTCGTATTTCATCATGTGATCTATCCTGAGATCCTGACCGGTGTCCGTCGTATATACATCCCTGCCCCGAAAAGTCCAAAGCCGGTCCGCGGAATAATCATTTTCCTTAAGAAGCGCCTCCGCCTTCTGATGACTGAGGAGCATCTTGCGGAATGCCTCGTTCCCCTTGAGATCCTCATCGGAGAAAAATGACTTGGATCCGCAGTACGGACACAACAGCCCGCCCGTTCCGGAGAATTCAAGCTGTCCTCCGCAGTTCTTACATTTGCATACAAGCATCTTCCTCACCTCCTCCGATGATCTGTCAGGCACTGCGAAAAAGCTCCCTCTGCTTCGTATCTCCGGCCAATGCCGGTCGATCGTCCGCCCGCGCTTCCGGTCCCTTTACGATATCAACTGTACTCCGGTATTTACTTCCCGCGGTCGCCCCGCAAGCGACATTTCGCGGTCAAACGATCGCTCCGGCCGCAAAAAAAATCTCCCCTTCTTAATACATTCACATTTTCCACACCGACACTTGACGCAAAACTGACGATCAGTCGTTACTCTTTCACTTCCACCCACATCACGGGACGGACTCCCGCGTCCTCATGGGTCACATAATGTCCCGCCTGACGGACATCTCCGTCGTCAAGTACGATCACGGCGTGATTTGACGTCCTTCCCGTCGTCCTCAGCCACCACCAGCAGGTGCTCCCGCCCTTAGGCGTCTGAAAGACCTTTGATTCCAGCACCCCGTCGGCTATAGCGGTCGCGGTCGCCGTGCATCTTCTCTCCTCGGAGGTCGGAAAAAACTTTTTCGACTCGCTGTAGCTCAAAAGATACAGGTAGTCTTCGGTATCATTTCCGGCCGGCGAGGCAAATCCCCAATTCACCTCCGCCTTGACATTTGTTTTCAGTACCTTTTTCTGTTCCTCATCGGAAAAGATCCCGTTATATAACTCCTCATTCATCCAACGGCGGCACGACGATGTCTCCCAGTTCACGCCGATCTCTTCATTGAAAGGATGACGCGCTATCACGTACTCGGTAATAAGAAAGAGCCTGTCCCCGTCCTTCTCGAGAACGCGCCATTCGATGGGTTCTTTTCCGTTATCCGCGTTATCGTCCTGATCGATCGCCCCGAAAAGAACTGAGTCGCCGACATTTGCCTCGGCTAAAGCCTTATACCGGCTTACGAGACCGAGCTTTTGCGCTATCCCGTTCCTGAAACAAAATGCGGTGACTACCACCGCGACGACAATGACCGTGATGACTCCCGCAACGATCTTCTTGGATTTTCTCAATGTCTTTTCTCCCGTTACTTTTCTTGCCGGCTCATTTCCCGATGCTAATATCTTAGCGGTTTTCGACTTTTTCGCAATTTATTATCAGTGGCTTCAAAAACACCGCCGGAGCTTATCGCCCCGGCGGTGTTTCCGGATATTCTATCTTTCCCCGGCAGGATCATTTGAACCGTAAACGCCTGACGCCCGTCGAGTTCTTACGCCCCGAGCAGCTGCTGCCCGTGCTCAAAGAGCGCGAGATTGATCGTATACGGGTCATACACGCCCCGCCCGATAAAATACTCCACGATCAGGTCGAACCTGTTCCCCCGCGACAGCGCGTAGCCCGCCTTTGACAGAAACTCCCGCGTCTCGTCAATGTCAAGTCCGAGAGACAACGCGAACGATACCGCCGTCGATTTCTTCGGCTGATACTCACGGTTGCTCCTTATCTTCGAAAAGAGCTTTCTGTCGACATTTGCCCGTTTATAGACCTCCGTGTCGGTGAGACCGCGCTCGTCTATAAGACGGAAAAGGCTCTCCTGCCATGTCTCGCCCGGCTTTTTCACAAGCTCTTCGAGCGACTTTTCCTTCTCCTTCTTCCGGATCATCCCTCCGCCCGGCGGACAATTCGCGTACTCCTCTTTCGTCCGGTCGGCCACCGTGCCCCCGTCTATAAAAGCCTCGACGTCGGAAAAGATCTTCCCCGACAGCACAAATGCCTCCTCGTCAAAGACGACGAGAATGATCCTGATATCGGATGTGAGCAGATGTTCGCTGAATACGGAAATGGCGATCTT
>JAFWWR010000001.1 GCA_017518025.1 Clostridia bacterium | reverse complement strand
GGTCAAGGTGATCCCTCCATTTTCTCATCCGCGGATAGTCGGCGAATATATATATACATATTAAATATATCATACCGGACCGTGAAAGTTAACACCGGAATCGTCAAAAAACACAAGAAAACGGTAAAAAAACGTCGTTTTTTGTGCAAAAAAAGGCCCGTCCGGATCCGGGCCTTTGGCTCTGTCATTTTCTATTGATCAGGATCCCTGCCACCTCGCCTGCGATGATGAGCCCGGCGGCAGGAGGGACGAAGGCGCAACTTCCGGGGGTCTGCCGTCTCCCGGGAGACGGTTTTTCAGCGCTTTCGACGTCCTGCGGCGCAAGGGGTTGCTCCTCTGAATAGACCACTCTCAGATGAGTGATCCCGCGCTTTCTGAGTTCCCGCCGCATGACCCGGGCAAGGGGGCAGACGGACGTTTTCGATATGTCCGCCGCACGGAGCGCCGAAGGGTCCGTTTTATTGCCCGTGCCCATTGAACTTATAAGCGGGGTCCCCGCGTCGCGGCAGCGGACGGCAAGCTCGATCTTCCCGGTGACTGTGTCGATGGCGTCCACCACGCAGTCGTATGCGGAAAAATCGAATTCTCCGGCGGTCTCCGGGGTGAAAAACGTTTTGTAAGTCGTCACCGTCGCGTCGGGGTTGATATCGAGCACTCGCTCCCGCGCCACGTCGACCTTGAACTCGCCGACGGTGCTGTGGAGCGCGATGATCTGTCTGTTGAGATTTGAAGGGGCGATCCTGTCGGGATCGATCAGATCCAGCGCGCCGACGCCGGAACGGGCCAGCGCCTCAACGACGTAGCCGCCCACGCCGCCGATTCCGAAAACCGCGACCCGGGACCCGGCGAGCTTCTCCACCGCGGCGGTGCCGAGAAGCATCTCGGTCCTCGATAATTCTTCACGAGTCATAGGGGCCTCCTCAAACTATGATCCCGCCGCCGAGGACCGCGTCTCCGTCGTAGAGCACCACGGACTGGCCGGGAGTGATCGCCCGCTGGGGGGTGTCGAACGTGACCTTTATCCTTCCCTCTCCGGCGGGGGTGACCGTCGCCCACTGCTCCGGCTGACGGTAGCGGATCTTCGCTTTCACACGCAGTGGGCCGTCGATCCGGTCGACGGAGATGAGATTCACTTCCTCCGCCTCGAGGGTGTCGGTGAACAGATCCTCGCTTTTGCCGAGGATGACCCTGTTGTTCGGCACGTCGATTCGGCAGACGTATGCCGGCTCGGGCAAGGCGAGACCGAGCCCTTTGCGCATTCCGACGGTATACCGTATGATGCCGCGGTGCTCGCCCATGACGCGGCCGTCGGTGCCGACGAACTCGCCCGGCGGGTAGGTCTTGCCGGTGTACCGCTCGATGAATCCGGCGTAGTCGCCGTCGGGGACGAAGCAGATGTCCTGGCTCTCGCGTTTTTCCGCGTTGACGAAGCCGTGTTCGGCGGCTATTCTGCGGACCTCGCTCTTTGAAAGCTCACCCAGGGGAAAAACGGTCGAGGCGAGCTGTTCCTGAGTCAGCGACCACAGAACGTAGCTCTGGTCCTTCGCCGGATCCAGCCCCTTCCTGAGCAGGTATCTGCCCGTTCCGGGATCCTTTTCCGTCCGGGCGTAGTGGCCGGTGACGATCTTTTCGCAGCCGAGGGCGCGCGCCCTCTCGAAAAGGCGCTCGAATTTCATATATCTGTTGCAGAGCACGCATGGGTTCGGGGTCCTGCCCGCCTCGTAGTCGCGGACGAACCGCTCGACGACCGTCTCCCGGAATCCGTCCGTGAAATTGAACGTATAGTGTGGTATCCCGAGGGAACGGGCGACGGAGGCGGCGTCCTCCGCGTCGTCCGCGGAGCAGCAGGTCCGGCTTCCGGGGTCCGGGTCGGCGTAATCCGCCATGAGCTTCATGGTGACTCCCATGACGTCGCAGCCGCGATCACGCATGAGGAGCGCGGCAACAGCCGAATCCACTCCGCCGCTCATGGCGACAAGGACTTTTTCTTTCATGATGCGCGCTCTCCTTTCCCCATCCCTCGGATAATAATCGCTCAATAAATAAGCGTTGCCGAAGGCAACTCATAACTCGCCGAAGGCGATCATAACTGTAAACTCGCCGCAGGCGATCATAACTATTTTTTCAACGTTTTAACAGAAGAAACCAACATTCTGCGAAGATCAATACAGTCTTTTTGAAATTGTTCAAATACCTCTTTAGAGATGCCGTTCGTTTCAAATAGTAACTCAAGCCAGTATTCGCTTTCATTACACTCTTTAAGTGCTATTTCAAACTTGGATATAAAATCCTTCGTTTCCTGAGCATATTGTGCTTCATGGATATTTGCCCCCACAGAAGTGGCACATCGTAACAGTTGACCTGTCAAGGCAGATTCAACGTGTTTTTCTTTTAACTCACGACATAGAAAAACGATTCTCTTCGCAAAATCTTTTGATTTGATTCTTAATGCACTGGTTGTCATCAACTGTCCCTCGTTTCTCAGTTTAGAACTATGATTGTGCGCTCCGCGCACAAGTTATGAGTCCGGCTCCGCCGGACGTCATGATATGATCGCCCGGCGAAGTCAACGTTGCCGGAGGCAACTCATAACTCGCCGCAGGCGATCATAACTCTAAACTCGCCGCAGGCGATCATAACTCTAAACTCGCCGCAGGCGATCATAACTGTTTTTTCAGGGTTTTTACCGAAGAAACAAGCATTCTGCGAAGTTCAACGCAATTATTTTGAAGTTTATGAAATTCTTCTTCGGAAATGCAATTCGTTTCATAAAAGCGATCTCCGTCATAAAAACTCCTTCTTAGTTTTCAGTTTAGAACTATGATTGTGCGCTACGCGCACAAGTTATGAGCCGGCTCCGCCGGACGTTATGATATGATCGCCCGATATTATCACTGTTGCCGAAGGCAACTCATAACTTGCCGCAGGTGATCATAACTGCGTCGCGCGTCTCACGTCTCCGCGGTCATCGCAATGACTCATATTCTTTTCAGTTTACTTGATGACCGCCCGAAGAAGCGCGTCGCGCTTCTTCCGTTTGTTTTTTTACGTCTCCCCGGGCGGTCACGATACGGTATCCGACGGATCCGACCCTCGCCCGGAGACAGTCCACACATTGGGCCGATTCCTCGCCGGTGCAGATCTTGTTGTCGTACAGCTCGTAGAGCTTTCTGACCCTCACGGGGGACAGGTTCGGCATGACAACGTTGGCTCCCGCCATGAGGCCTTTCTCCCTGCCCCGCAGGTCCACGGTCCCCAGCGCCGTGGTGGCGGGGATCAGCGCCCGCGGGAACATGAGCCGCAGGATGGAGATCAACTTGATCGTCAGAGCGGCGGTGCCGTTCTCAAAGTCGGCGAAGGGCGTCTCCGAATGGCTCAGGAACGGGCCTATCCCGATCATGTCGGGATCGAGCTTTTGGAGGAACCGCAGATCCGCGACGATATTCTCCGTCGTCTGGTAAGGCGAGCCCACCATAAAACCGGAACCCACCTGGTACCCGAGGGATTTGAGGTCGAACAGGCACTTTTTCCTGTTCTCCGAGCTGAGAGACGCGGGATGGAGCTTCCCGTAATGGACGGGATCCGCCGTCTCGTGGCGGAGCAGGTATCTGTCCGCCCCCGCATCGCGGAGTTTTTTGTAGCTCTCGTACGGTCTCTCGCCGACGGAAAGCGTCACGGCGCAGTCGGGGAATTCATTTTTGATACACGCGACGATCGGGCACAGCGCCTCATCGGTGAAAAAGGGATCTTCCCCGCCCTGGAGCACGAAGGTGCGGAAGCCGAGTCCGTAACCTTCCCGGCAGCAGCCGAGGATCTCGTCCGCGGTCAGGCGGTACCGGCTCGCCTCTCTGTTCGAGCGGCGTATCCCGCAGTAATAGCAGTCGTTTTTACAAAAGTTCGTGAACTCGATGAGGCCACGGACGAACACCTCGTCGCCGTAGATCTCGCGCCGTCTTTCGTCGGCGGCGAGACGAAGTTCGCCGTCGAGGGCGCCGTTTTCGATGAGCTCAGCCAGCTCTCCGTCGGACAGATCGCCCGTCAGCGCCAGTTTTTTCACAAGACCGTCGTTCACCGTCCCGCCTCCTTTTCCTGTTTTCATGATTATTATAATTGAGGACGGCGCCGGTGTCAATAAGACGCGGACGGGAGAAGAGGAAAAAATGTTTTTATTGAGCGATCCGCATATTGAAATGAAAATAAAGATTTGGTATAATAAAATAGCGGCAGTGTGAGCAGACGCCGGATCCAGCGGAAAGGAGCCCCGAAGATGGCGGAAAAAGAAGAAAAACGCGACGGTATCTCCCCGGAAGAGGAGCTTCAGTCCAACGCGGCAAGGCGCCTCGGAGTGGGCGGAGAAGACGCCGGAGACCCGATCCACGAGGGAGAGGCGGCGAAGGGCCCGTTCTGGAGCAATTTCTGGTATCACTACAGAGGCCGGGTGCTGGTGATCGGCGCATTCCTGCTGATCTTCGGCATCGGGATCACGCAGTTCCTTCTCAAAAAGAGACCCGACATATACGTCATGTACGCGGGGCCCGCGGTCTTCGACAGCGCCGCCACGGACAAGGCGGAGCAGATCTTCGGCGGCCTGGTGGGCGACGACTACAACAACAACGGCAAGAAGGAAGTCCGCTTCGCGACGATCTTCTACGTGACCGACGACAACGTGGAACGGGATATCGACAGGCAGATCGCCGAGGCGCGGGAAAAAGGCGAGGAGGTCCGCGACAGGGACTTCTACTACCACACCTACCTCGCGGAATACAGGAATTCTCAGGAGAACCACCGGCAGTACGAAAACTTCTCCAACGAGATCTTCGCCGGAGATTCGGTGGTGGTCCTGCTTGACCCCGAGCTTTACGCGCAGGTAAAGGAAAGCGGCGGATTCATGAAGCTTTCCGAAATTTACGGCTATACCCCCGAGGGTGCGATCGACGAATTCGGCATCCGCTTCTCGGAGACCGCGATCGCGCAGTATTACGATGTGTTCTCCACCCTGCCCGACGACACGGTGCTGGCTGTGAGACAGGTATCCGCCATGTCCGCGTTCACGGGCAAGAAAAAGGCGCAGAAGGTCCACGACGACCACGTCGCGTTCGCCCGCGCGCTGCTCGCTTTCACCCCGCCGGAGGACGCGGAAAGCGAAAAAAACTGACAAAACTGTCTTTCAGCCCCAAGGCGGAAAGGATAAAAATATGGGACGCGTTTCAAAGGAAAATTACTATCTTGACATCGCCGAGACCGTTTCCGAACGGTCCACCTGCCTGAGAAGAAGGTTCGGCGCGATCATCGTCAAGAACGATATCATCATCGCAACCGGATACAACGGCGCGCCGAGAGGGCGGCAGAACTGCAGCGACATCGGCGGCTGCATGAGAGAAAAGCTTAACCTGCCCCGGGGCGAGAGGTACGAGATGTGCCGCTCCGTCCACGCGGAGGCCAACGCCATCATCGCGGCGGCGCGGGAAAACATGATCGGCTCCACTCTTTATATGTGCTGTACCGATCCGAAGGACGGCTCCGTCGTCGGAGGCACCTGCTCCTGCATGATGTGCAAAAGGATGATAATAAACGCTGGTATAGAGACGGTGGTCGTCCGCGACACAGACGAGGAATTCACCGTATACCCGGTGAAGGACTGGATCGAGAACGACGACAGCCTCACGGGCAAGTTCGGATACTGATACCCGGATATAATTCAAAGAAGGAGAGTGCGGACTCATGGCGGGAATAACGGGAACTGCAGTTGAGACGGAAGCCCCGAAGATGAAAACGGAGCAGTCTCAGCCCTATCTGTTCGTGTGCAGCGGCAACACCTGCAGGTCGCCCATGGCGGCGGCCATGTTCAATTATCTTTTCGGCTCCGACGGGCGGCACGCCGTCTCCGCGGGCCTTATCGCCAACGGCTCTCCCATCTCCTCCGGAGCGGTGAACGCCCTTGTGAAGCGCGGCGTGCCCTCCACCCCGGAAAACGATTACCTCAGCCACAGATCGCGGCTGGTCACACGCGCGGATCTGGCAAACGCGCGGCTGGTCATTGCGGTAACGGGATTCCACGCCACTCAGATCATAATGAAATTCCCGGAATACGCCACGAAGGTCTCCGTGATGCCGGAGGATATTCCCGATCCGTACGGCGGATCCGACGAGGAATACGAGGCGTGTCTCAGCCGGATCGAGGACGCGCTGAGGCGGGTGTTCCCGCCGGCGGCGGGCGCCGGCAGGTAAGCGGAGATGACGGAATACAGACCGGCGTGCGCCGAAGACGACTTCCCTCTCGAGGAAGTCATGAGGATCGAGCGGGCGTCGTTCACGGTGCCGTGGACGGAAGATGATTTCCTCACGCTGCTCAGCCGCGACTACGCCGTGACTCTTGTGGCGTCCGACGGAGGGACGGTTACCGGATACGGATGCGCCGTATCGGTCGCTGACGAGGCGGAGATACTGAATCTCGCCGTGGACGGCGAGATGCGGAGGCGCGGCGTCGGACGGGAATTGCTCGGGCGGCTCGTCCGGGCGGTCTCGGACCGTGGGGCGCGCCGGATCTTTCTCGAAGTTCGGCGGTCCAACGCCGCGGCGCGCGCGCTGTACGCCTCCTTCGGCTTCGGCGAGATCGGTGTGCGGCAAAACTATTACAGACTTCCCGTCGAGGACGCGATACTGATGTATTACGACGCGGACGCGGCGGATAACGGAGACGGTACGTCAAAATGATCATTTTTTCTGTGGAAAGCTCCTGCGACGAGACCTCCTGCGCCGTTCTTTCGGCTGAGGAGCGTCCCGGCGCGACGGAATACAAGATACTGTCCAACGTGGTGGCGTCGCAGATCGAGACTCACCGCCTGTTCGGGGGCGTTGTTCCGGAGATCGCGAGCCGCGCTCACGCGGACGTGATCTCGCAGGTCGCCGACGAAGCCGTGAAGACCGCCGGGATCGTCCCCGGGGATATCGACGCCGTCGCCGTGACGAACTGTCCGGGACTCATCGGGTGTCTGCTGGTGGGAACGTCCTTCGCCAAGGGGCTCGCCTCCTCTCTCGGAGTACCGCTGATCCCGGTGGATCACATCGAAGCGCACGCCGCGGCGGCGTATCTCGAAAATCCCGGTCTCACGCCCTCCTACGGGGCGCTGGTGGTGTCCGGAGGTCATACTTCTCTGTACGACGTAACGGATTTCACGGTCCTGGAAGTCGCCGGCGAGACCCGCGACGACGCTGCGGGGGAGGCCTTCGACAAGGTGGGCAGGATCATAGGGCTTACCTATCCCGCGGGACGGGAGATGGACGAACTGGCGACGCGCGCGGCCGACGCGGGCGTCACGGGCGAGGAATTTCCTCTTCCCTCTCCGGCTATCGCAGACGGATCCTTTGACTTTTCCTTCAGCGGGCTCAAGACCGCCGCGCTGAACCACATATCGAATCTTCGGCAGCGGATGCGGCTCGGCAAGGACGACCCTCTCCCGGAAGAGGTCGTGCTCGGCATGGCGGCTTCGTTTACCCGCGCGGTGTGCCAAGGCATTTGTAAAAAACTGGCAGCGTTCCTGGACGAGCGAAAATACGACACGCTGGTCATGGCGGGCGGCGTCGCCGCCAACTCCCATCTGCGGCGCGCGGCGGCGGAGATATGTGAAAAACGCGGCGTCAGATTCATCACCCCGTCGATCCCCCTCTGCGGTGACAACGGAGCCATGGTCGCCGCCGCAGGATATCACAGATTCCGCGCCGGGATAACCGCGGATTCGAGGATGAACGCCTACGCTTCCGACGAAGCGGCAAGACTCGCCCTCACTCGCGGAAATTGACGCCCGAAACGGTGTTTTACCCGTCTGTATTAAATCATTTTCGTCAAATAACCGATCTAAAACGGTTCTGCTAATGCCTATTTTTCCACAGGAGTTTTCAACAGGTTGTGGAAAACCAAAGGCCAGAATCGGCGGTTTTTGACCCGTTTTTCGACTATTTTTACCTAATAACAGCACAAAAATGTAAATTATTTCCATGTTTTTCGAGTGTCTGTGATATGCAATCCTCTATTATGGGCGAGTTTTCGGGCAGACATCCGCTTAAAATGAAAATCGACGTCGGCCGGGGGCAAAATGGGCTGACAGACGCCTCCGGCGCGACGAAAAGGACAGGATAAAATGAAGATCATACCAAACTACAAGAATTCGGTCACCGTGATACCGACTCACGCGATCCTCTACTTTGAGGAGGCCACCGCGGACGATATCGTCGTGCTTCTCGCCGTGCTGCGCCACGGCGGGTCCTTCGACCCGTCACGGATCTGCGAGGAGCTCTCCATGGACGGCTCGACCCTCGACGCCTCCCTAAACTTCTGGGCGGAAAAAGACGTGATCTCCGTCGTCGAAGAGGACGAGGCGGGTCGTCTCCCCGGCGCGGAGGATAAAAACGAGCCGGAGATCGTAAAGATCAGGGGCGAGGTGGCGAAGCCCAGGAGAAAAACGCTCCAGCGGCCCGACGTGCCGTCGTACACCGCGGAGGAGACCACCTCGTTCATGGAACTGAACGAGGAGACCTCCGCCCTGCTCGACAGCTGTCAGCAGATCATCGGCAAAATGTTCAGCACCGCGGAGACCAACATCATCATAGGACTGATGGATCATCTCGGTCTCTCCGAGGATTACATAGGCCTTCTCTTCGCCCACGCAGCAAAGAAAGACAGACGTTCCGTCCGGTACGTTGAAAAGCTGGCGATCGACTTATTCGACAAAGGCATAACAGAATATTCGGCATTAGTCGAAGAACTCCAGTCGATGGAAGAGGCGGACAGCAGAGAATCCATGGTGAGAAGGATATTCGGGCTCGGCAAGCGGTCCCTCACCGGCAAGGAAAAGGGATTCGTGAACAACTGGTGCGTCACGTGGAACTACGGCGAGGACGTGATCGGCATCGCCTACGAGATCACCGTGGCGAACACCAACGAGGCGTCGATGCCCTACGCCAACGCCATACTTGAAAAGTGGCACGGGAAAGGTCTCAAGACCGCGGCGGAAGTGGAGAAATTCGTCGAGGACGAGAAAAAGAAGAAATCCGGAGGCGGGAAGAAGGGCGACAAGGGCGCCGCGTCGAGCTTTGACACCGACGATTTCTTCGAGAAGGCGCTGACCCGCTCCTACGGCGACAAAAAGGGAAAAAACGGGGGAAAGTGATATGGCGTACAGCAAAGAGAATTACGACCGCGTAAAGCAGGAGATCGCGGGGCGGAGGCAGCGCGCCTTCGCCGAATACGAAATGAGAGCCGCCGAGACGGCGTCAACTCTTCCCGAGGTGTACGAGCTGAACCGGAAGATCGCCATGACCGGCCCGAAGATCCTCGACGCCGCCATGGAACACCGTCTCGACGACGACGCGCTGGAGTCCATAAAAAAGGAAAACACCGCGCTGAGAGAGAAACTCCGCCGGGTGCTGGAGAAAAACGGCTATCCCGCCGACTACCTCGAGGTGAAGTACACCTGCGAAAAATGCGGCGACACGGGCTACGTGGGGATCGACATGTGCTCCTGCATGAAGGAGGCACTGACGAGGGCCGAGTTTCAGAGCTCCGGTCTCTCCCGGCTGGCGGAGACGCAGTCCTTTGAGACCTTCGACCTGTCCTTCTACACCGGACGGGATCTGGATCTGATGAAGATCAATCTGGAGCGGCTCCGCGAATTCACGGACAACTTCTCCGAGGAGACGTCCGATTCTTTCATCCTGCTGGGAGCCACGGGACTCGGCAAGACGCATCTGTCCACGTCCGTGGCGGCGCGGGTCATCGAGCGCGGCTACAGCGTGATCTACGAATCGGCGCAGGACGTGATCTCCACCTTCGAGCAGATACGGTTCGGGCGGGATTACACCTCCGGCCGCGACAAAGAGTACCAGGACTGCGACCTGCTTATAATCGACGATCTGGGGGTGGAGGTGTCGAACCAGTTCACCGTGTCCTGCATCTACAACGTGATAAACTCGCGGCTGGTCCGCGGCAAACCGACCATCATCAACACGAATCTCAGCCAGGGCGAGATGAGGCAGCGGTACGCGGACCGGATCACCAGCCGGATCTTCGGCGAGTTCCGTCCCCTGCTCTTCACCGGGCTCGACGTTCGGCAGCAGAAGATAGGCAGAGCAATGAAATAAGTCAAATATCCCCCGCGAACGGAGGAAAACAAATACAAACACGGAGGTACCAATATGAGAATTGGCGCAATGGTAGGTTCATTCAGACTCGGGTTCAGAGGCGGCGTGGAGAAGGCCGCGGAGCTGGGGATCGAGGGTATCCAGGCGATGGCGACGACAGATTCCGAGCTTGCCGCCGAGGATATGACAAAGGAAAAGATCCGCGAGACTCTGGACATCGTCAAGTCGAACGGGCTCGTTTTCTCCGCTCTCTGCGGAGACTTCGGAACGGGCTTTTCCGATCCCGAGCAGAACAAATGGCTCATCGACAAATCGAAGAGGATACTCGATCTGTCTCTTGAACTGGGGTGCGGCATCGTGACGACTCACATCGGCACGGTCCCCGAGGAAGAGTGTGAGAAGAAGGAGATCATGCGGGCGGCGTGCCGGGAGCTGGCGCTCTACGGCGACTCCGTGGGGGCTTCCTTCGCGGTGGAGACCGGTCCCGAAAAGGGCTGGCTCCTGGCGGACTTCCTGGACAGTCTCGGCGCGGAAGGCGTGAGAGTCAATTTTGACCCCGCGAATCTCGTCATGTGCGTGGACGACAGACCCGAAGAGGCGCTGAAATATCTCGGCAAGTACGTGGTCCACACCCACGCCAAGGACGGCATCATGCTCCAGAAGAAGGTGGACGAGGCGATCAAGATCAACGCGAACGCCCTTCAGCTGGACGAGGACGCCAAGAAGCACGCGCAGATGATCGAGATGGGCGAGAAGTTCATCGAGCTGCCGCTCGGCCAGGGCGACGTGGACTTCGATATCTATCTCCCGGCGCTGCACGACACCGGATTCGACGGCTTCCTCACCATCGAGAGAGAGGTGGGCGACGATCCCGTTGCCGACATCAGCATGGCGGTGGGATTCCTCCGCGAGAAGCTGGCGAAGTTCGGGTTTTAACAAACGGCGAGACTGCCGCAGTAAGCGGGGTCGAAAAAGGGCGTTGAAGTGAAAAGAAAAAATCCGTAGGATTTTCACCTTTACAGATGAAACCTACGGATTTTTGTCACTCAGATCAATTCAGGATCCGTGCTTTTTCGGTCTGCGCTTAATGCGGCAGGACCGCTCAGCCGTTGCAGCAGCAGTTGAGGATGAGCAGAGCAAGGATCACGAACCAGATCAGGTTCTCGTTGTCAAGAAGATTACACAGGCATCCCATGGCGTATTCCTTTGCTTTTTACAGTATTTCTCGGGGGCCGCGCGGGGCGGGCCCCGGAGGGGCGCAGGCGGCGCACAGCTCCCGCCCTCGCCCTGATATTATACTATGCGCAGCCCACTCCCTTGTTGAATAAAAACGCCCCCGTGGGGCGTTTTTAACACGCCGCGCGAATGTGAGGCGTATATCGCGCCGCGTAGCGGTATATCGCGCGCGGCATGTGCCGCGCTTTTCTTTTTGTATATGCAAACTGTCAGATACGCTTTTAATCCGGGAGAGATGACCTTCTCAAAAGCCGAAGTTAGCAAACAGG
>JAFWWR010000219.1 GCA_017518025.1 Clostridia bacterium | reverse complement strand
GATCTTTTCGTTTTTCATGGTTTCCCTTTCCGCGGGTGTATAACTTCCGCTTGCCGGAGGTTTGAATTTGCGGTTTACCGCTCTCCGGCTCTTTTTTCCGGCGGCTCCGAAAAAAGAAACCCCGTCCTAAAGATACTTAGGACAGGGATCGAAATCTCTGCGGTGCCACCTAAATTCGCCCTTATTCCGGGCGCACTCACCGTGTACTATACTATACACTGCCCGCTGTAACGCGCGGACGCGTCTCACCTACCTCCCTCTCGGGGATCGGATCGCCCTCACGGGTCCATTCGCGGGGGTCGCGCTGCCGGATTTCCACTGTCGCCGGCTCTCTTTGAGCGTTTCGTGCCCGTTACTATTCCCGTTCATCGGTTTATGGCATGATTATAATACCGCCCCGGCGGTTTGTCAATAGGTTTTTTTTATTTTTTTGTGATTTTTTCGCATAAATATTCTATCGCGTCGGCGTAACCCGCGATACCGCGGCCGGAAACGGTCGTCAAACACACGTCGCAGACGAAGGACACGTGCCTGAACGCTTCCCTGTCGTCCACCTTCGAGATATGGACCTCCACCGCGGGGATCCCCACTGCCACAAGCGCGTCGCGGATGGCAACGCTGGTGTGAGTGTAAGCCGCGGGGTTTATGACGATGCCGTCGACCTTGCCGTATGCCGCCTGGATCCTGTCGACTATGGCGCCCTCGTGATTCGACTGGAATTCCTCGGTCTCGGCGCCGAATTTCTCGCCCGCCTCGGCGACAACGCGAAGGAGTTCGGAATAGGTCCTCCGTCCGTAGATCTCCGGTTCTCTCATGCCGAGCAGATTGATATTCGGGCCGTTGATAACAAGAATTTTCATTTTTTCACATACCTTTCAAGAAGTGATATTATCTCCCTCGCCGCGTTCTGCGGCGACGTTTCGTTTTTGACGGTAAAGTCGGAAAAGCTGTCGTAAAGCGGAGCCCTTTTTTCGAGCATCACGCGGAGATCGCCGCCGAGAGAGAGCGGTCTGCCGCGTTTCGCGAGCTTCGAGACGTCCCGGTCGAGTCGGACTATCATACCGTTCTGCAGCATGGGATCGCGGTTCTCCTCTACCGTGACGCATCCGCCTCCGGTGGCGACGACGAGGCCGGTCTCCCGACAGATGTCGCGGATGACTTCCGACTCCACGCGGCGGAAGTATCCTTCCCCTTCTTTTTCGAATATTTCCGGGATCGGTCTGCCCTCCCAGCGAACGATCTCTTCGTCGGAGTCGACGAAACGTTTGCCCGTCGCCTCCGCGACGAGTTTGCCCACCCGGGTCTTTCCCGATCCGGGCATGCCCACAAGGATGACGTTCAGCGCCATGCGGCGCACGGCAAGGCAGATCTCCTCTATGACGCCGTCGTCCCGCTCGACGCCGAGAAACAGATCGGAACTTTTCTTCGCCTGGGCAACCAGCATCCGGAGCCCGCCATCAGACGGGATGCCGAGCCGCTCCGCGTCGAGGAGCAGTTTGGTTTTCATAGGATTGAATATGAGATCGTAAACGAATTCGACGTCCGGGAACGTGTTAAGATCCACCGGAGAGACCCCGCAGTTCGGGTACATTCCCAGCGGAGTGGCGTTGACGATCACCCGGGCGTCCCGGTGGCGGGAGATATTGCCGTAGTTGTCCTCGCCGGAGCGGGAGATCACCTTTATCTCACCCGCGCCGAGGTCGCGGAGCGCCGCTGTAACGGCTTTTGACGCGCCTCCGCTTCCGAGGACGAGACATTTTTTGCCCGCGACGTCGGCGCCGCTCCGCCTGACGGAATAAATGAATCCGAAGTAGTCCGTGTTATATCCGTAAAGTGTGTCGCCGCGTCTCACCACCGTATTGACGGCGCCGATCCGCTCCGCCTCGGGCGAGAGGACGTCGCAAAGGCAACACGCCGTTACTTTATACGGGATCGTGACGTTTATGCCGGCAAAATCGCCGTTTCTGATGAAATCCTCCGCCCCGTCGGGTGACTTTTCAAAAAGGTCGTAGGGGACGGAGCAGAGTTTCGAGTGGACGAGCGGCGACAGGGAGTGGGAGAGCTTTTCGCCCAGCAGGCCGTATCTCTCCATCACAGTACCTCCGAATAGCTTCCGAGATAACGGAATTCCTCGCAGATCCCTTCCATATCGCACATGAGTTTGACGAATTCGTCGGAGTAAACGGAAGTTTCGAGGTCGAAGTAGAACGCGAATTCAAAGTCGCGGCCGGGGATCGGGCGGCTCTCCAGCTTGATGAGGTTGATCCCCAGGGCGTAAAACCGCGCCAGCGCCTTATAAAGCGCGCCGGGACGGTGAGGCAGGACCATCATGAGACTGGTCTTGTCCGCGCCGGGGTATATCTCCAGATCCTTCGAGATGCAGATGAATCGCGTGTGGTTGTTCTCGCTGTCCTCCGCCGACCTTACGAGGCACTCCAGGCCGTAGAGTTCCGCGCAGCCGTAGGACGCCAGCGCCGCAGCGTCCCGTCTGTCGCTTTTGGCCACCTTTTCGGCGGCGACGGCGGTGTTCTCGCAGCGCGTGACCTTGACGGAGTCGCCGAGAGTCGCAAGGAAACCCGCGCACTGGTTTATCGCCTGCTCGTGGGAGAATATCTCCTTTATTCCGGCCAGATCCGCGCCGGGTTTCGCGAGAAGACAGTGCTCGATCCTGATACGCGTGCTCCTGACGATGTAGAAACGCTTGTTGACCATGAGGTCGTAGACCTTTTTCACCGATCCGGCGGTGCTGTTCTCCAGAGGGATGACTCCGTACTTGCAGAAGCCGTTTTCAACGGCGGAAAATACAGAATCAAACGTGTTCATATAGAGTATCTTCGGCGTCTTGAACATCTTTTCGCACGCCACGCCGGAAAACGCGCCTTCGACGCCCTGGCAGGCGACGGAGGGGGACTCCGGAAACAGCTTCGGCGTTTTGTCGACGGAATCGCGGATCTCGCGGTAAAGCTCGGTCTCTCCGCTGTAGAGGGCGCTCTGGTATGATCTGCTGAGCTCGAACATGAGCGAATACAGCACGGTCATATACCGTCTGATCTCCTCGTCCGTTTCCTCGGACAGGGAGGCGAGCTTTTCCCTCTCGCGCCGCACGTCAAGGATCGGAAGGCCTTTTTCTCTCTTGTATTCCGCTATATCTTTTACGACCGCCATGCGCTTCTCGACCAGTTCCCTGATCTCGCCGTCGATGCGGTCGATCTCTTCTCTGTATCTTTCGATTCCCATTTTTATCTCCCCTGTCATTCGGTTTTGAGTTTATGACCGTCCGCGAGCATCGCGTCCAGGATCGCCAGAGCGCAGGCGGCTTCCACCGCGGGAACGGCGCGAAGCACGATACACGGATCGTGCCTGCCCTTTACGGTGAGCTTTTCCGGAGTCATGCGGCTGAGGGAAACGCTGTCCTGCTCGATCCCGATGGACGGAGTGGGCTTGAACGCCGCTCGGAACACAACCGGCATACCGGAAGTGATCCCGCCGAGGATCCCGCCGTGGTCGTTCTTCGCCGTGACGATCTTTCCGTCCTTCACGGCGAAGGGATCGTTATGCTCGCTTCCTCTCATCCGCGCCGCGGCAAATCCGGCGCCGAATTCGATACCGCGGACCGCGGGGATGCCGAATACAGCGCGCGCGATGCGGTTCTCCATCCCGTCGAACATTGGGTCTCCGATACCGGCGGGAACTCCCTCGGAGACGCATTCAACCACGCCGCCCACGGAGTCGTTCTCCGCCATGGCTTCGGCGATCTTCTCTTTCATTTCGTCCTCCGGGCCGCGGACGCCGCCGATCTCGACGGCACGGGCGGTCACGGTGACGGAATTCTTCTCGAGGAGCTGTTTTGCGAGGCCGCCGGCGACGCAGAGCGGCGCCGTGAGCCGTCCGGAGAAGTGGCCTCCCCCGGGAAAGATCCTGCCGTACTTCACATACGAGGTATAGTCCGCGTGGGACGGGCGAGGCACGTCGAGGACCTCGTCATAATCGGCGGATCTGACGTTTTTGTTGCGTATTACCGCCTTGATGGCGGTGCCGAGAGTAACTCCGTCCGCGACGCCGGACAAAAACTCGGGTTCATCGTCCTCCCTGCGCGGGGTGGAGTACGCGTTTCGGCCCGGGGCGCGGCGTTCGAGGAAATCTTTCAGCTGCGCGAAGTCTACGCGCATCCCCGCCGGGAATCCCTCGACGGTGACCCCTATCTCCGGGCCGTGGGACTTGCCGAACAAAGTAACGCGGAGAACGTCTCCGAATGTGCTTTCCATTTTATTTCGCCTCGCTTTCCTCGGTCAATTCGAACGTGCCGCCCAGCGCCCGGAAATCGTCCCAGAACGACGGATACGATTTCGACACGGAGTCGGCGTCGGTTATCAACGTTATGCCGTCGCAGGCGGCGGACGCCGCGGCGGCCGCCATGACGATACGGTGGTCGCCCCGTCCGTCGATCATACGTCCGTGAAGACGGGGGACGCCCCTGATGCGGAGGCCGTCGTCCGTCACGGTGACGGATGCGCCGAGGCCGTTCAGGGCGTCGGACGTCGCCGACAGGCGGTCGCTTTCTTTCAGTCTGAGTCGCGCCGCGCCGCGGATCACCGTTTCGCCCTCGGCGAGAGCGGCGACGGCCGCCAGAGCGGGGACCAGATCGGGCACGTCCGCGGCGTCTATCTCCGTCCGGCGGAGCGCGCCGCGGCGCGCGGTGACGGAATTATCTTTCACGTCGACGGATGCGCCGAGATCGCGCAGTAAGTCGACGACAAGTCTGTCTTTCTGGCGCGACGCGGGGTCGAGACCCGCGCAGGTGATCCCGTCTCCCCCGAGCGCTCCCGCGGCAAGCCAGAACGCGGCGGATGACCAGTCGCCCTCGCACTTTACGGCTCCGGGCGATACGGTCTTGCCGCTGACGGTCAAGCCGCTGTCGCCGCGTTCGATCGAGAGACCGAATCTTTCTCCCTCGGCGACGGTCATGTCCGTATATCCGGCGGATTCTTCCCTGCCTATAAGGTCGATCCTGCCTCCGCCGAGAAGAGGCAGAGCAAAGATCAGCCCGCTGACGAACTGGGATGAGACGTCGGCGCGGACGGAAAACCGGCCGCCCCGGAGTCGCCCTCTCACGGAGAGGACGTTTCCCTCCGGCCGGGACACGGTGCAACCGTTCGTCGTCAGAACGTCAGCCAGCGGGTCCACCGGTCTTTCGGGCAGTCTGCCCTCCATGATGAAATCGGCGTCGACCCCCAGCGCCGCCGCCACGGGCAGGAGAAATCTCAGGGTCGAGCCGCTCTCGCCGCACCGCAGTTCCGCCCTCTCAGGCGGACGAGTGACCGGCGTCACGGAGAAAACTCCGTCCGAGAACCGGATCTCCGCGCCGAGGGCGCGAAGACAGTCGGCCGTGGCGAGAACGTCGTCCGATATCGGGGCGTCACCCCGTCCCGTGTCGACAGTCACGGATCTGTCGGAGAGAGCCGCGAATATCAACTGGCGGTGCAGAACGGATTTTGACGGTATCGCTCTCACGGTCCCGCCGAGGGGACGGGGGAATATCCTTGCGATCACGCGACTCACTCCTTTCTTGAATTACATCCCTTCCGTCATAAGCCGGCGAAGCTCATCGTCCGTCAAGGGAACGATCTCGCACCGGCCGATCTTCTTCGGGATAACGGCGAGGGTCTTGTCGCCTCTCCGCTTTTTATCGTGGCACATGGTCCGGAACAGCTCGTCCGCCTGAAGATCATCCGGACATCCGGTCGGCAGGCCTACGGCGCGGAGGGCGTTTTCCACCGCCTCCGCGGTGCCCGCCTCGGCGTGGCCGAGCTTTTCCGCGCCCCGGGAGACGACGGCGAGACCTGCCGCCACCGCCCTTCCGTGCGATACGGACTAGCCGCTCACCTTTTCGATGGCGTGGGCGAGGGTGTGACCGAGATTCAGAAGCGTGCGTACGCCGTGTTCACGCTCGTCGGCGGACACGATGTCCGCCTT
Organism: Clostridia bacterium; assembly: GCA_017518025.1. Lineage (GTDB taxonomy): Bacteria > Bacillota > Clostridia > Oscillospirales > CAG-272 > RUG11130. The sequence goes on along the minus strand of JAFWWR010000219.1, from coordinate 4,302 downwards.
CATGCGGACGCACTCGGAAATAACGTATTCCCGATCGAATCCCGTCCCCTTCTCCGTCACGTGACGAAGGAGTTTTTCGTTTCCGAGGACTCCGTATTTTATCACCTCGGCGCATCCGTCGGAGAACACCTCCGGCGGAAGCGTATCGAGGAAATCCGTATCGCATATGACGGCGGACGGCTGATAGAACGAACCGGCAAGGTTTTTGCCCGAGGGGAGGTCTATCGCGGTCTTTCCCCCGACGGACGAATCCACCGCCGCCAGAAGCGTGGTCGGGATCTGAATAAACCCGATCCCTCTCATGTACGCGGAGGCGGCAAATCCGGCGAGGTCGCCGGTAACGCCGCCGCCAAGGGCGACGACGTAATCGTCCCTCGTCAGGGACGAGCGGGCGAGGAAGTCAAGGATCCCGAGGAACTCGCTTCCGTTTTTCGATCCCTCACCGTGCGGGAACACGTACGGGACGACCCGCTTGCCCGTTTTCTCAAGCAGAGCCGTCACCCGGTCCCCGTAGAGACCGATAACCGTGTTGTCCGACACCAGAGCGAACGTTCCCGCACCGTCCGCGCAACGGATCAGCTCCGGGAGGCGGCGCGAGACTCCGCCGCCGACGGTGACGGCGTAGGGGACGTCGGTCCTGACGATTATCTCTGTCATTTTCCGTCCACCTCTTCCTTTCGTCTTTTTCCCTCTTCAAGCAGGGCGACGAGCCGCTCCCGGTCGCCCTCTTTCAGAGCGTCGCGGTACTTTTCGAGCTCGCAAATGAAGGAGTCGAGCTCAAAGGTCAGGTTTTCGCGGTTCTCCAGGAAAAGACCTGCCCACATCCCGGGATTGAGCCACGCGACCCGCGTCATATCCTTATAGCTGCCCGCCGAAAACCCCTTGTGGGACGCAGCGGTGGGGCTCTTGATATAGGCGCTGGAGATCACGTGCGCCATCTGCGACGTGAAGGCGATCATTCTGTCGTGTTCTTCCGGTCCGGTCACGGAAAACGAGCCGAATCCGGCAGGTTCAAGGGCGGTCTTGACGCGGTCCAGCAGTTCTATGTCGTCGAAAACCGGAGGCACCATGACAAAGGGCGCGCCGCGGAACATATCCGCGTCGGAATACTTGAATCCGGAATAATGGGTCCCCGCCATGGGGTGACCGCCGACGAAGGTGAAACCGCTTTTTTCTGCTTCGGCAAATCCCGCTTTACAGACTTCCCTTTTGGTACCGCAGCAGTCGACCACCAGTTTTCCCTTCAGAAGGGCGCTTTTTTCTTTGAGATATCCGACCGTCAGATCGGGATAAAGGGCGATCAATATAAGGTCGCATTGAGCGATCGTACCGTCCGTCAGCGGTCCGTCGAGGACGCCGGACAACTCCGCGAACTGTTCCACGGACCCGTCGATATCGTATCCGAGGACGCGGTGTCCCGCCGCCTTGTACGCCTTGGCGAAAGAGCCGCCGATCAGCCCGAGTCCGACGATCCCGACGGTCATTTTGTCCGCGCTCATTTTGAGACTATCTCCCTGATATCCGCGACCTTTCGGGCGACGGCGTCGAACTGCTCCGGCGTCAGAGACTGGGCGCCGTCGCAGAGGGCGTGGATGGGGTCGTTGTGGACCTCGATCATGATCCCGTCGGCTCCGCAGGCGGCAGCCGCCATGGCCATGGGCTCCACGAGACGGGAGATGCCGGTGGCGTGGCTGGGGTCGATGATGACGGGAAGATGGGTCAGCTCGTGGAGCAGAGGCACAGCAGACAGATCGAGGGTATTGCGCGTGTACGTCTCAAACGTGCGTATTCCCCTCTCACAGAGGATCACGCGGCTGTTGCCCCCCGCCATGATGTATTCCGCGCTCATGAGGAGCTCCTTCAGCGTGTTGGCGAGGCCCCGCTTCAGCAGGATCGGTTTGTCGGTCTTCCCGAGCTCCTTCAGCAGCTCGAAGTTCTGCATATTCCTTGCGCCTACCTGGATCAGATCCACGTCCTCGAAGAGGGGAAGATGGTTGGCGTTCATGATCTCGGTGACGATGGGCATCCCGGTCTCCGCCTTCGCCTCAAGAAGAAGCTCGATGCCGTCCGCCTTGAGGCCCTGGAAATCGTAGGGCGAGGTACGCGGCTTGAACGCGCCGCCCCGAAGGAGCTTCGCGCCCGATTTTTTGACGCATTTCGCCACCTCGACGATCTGTTCCCTGCTCTCAACGGAGCATGGACCGGCGATCATGGCGAAATTTCCGCCGCCGATCTTCACGCCGCCCACGTCGACTACGGTGTCCTCCGGATGGAACTTCCTGCTGCACTGCTTATAGGGCTCCGTGACCCGCTTGACCGACTCGACGATGTCGAGGGACGCGATGAGATCCATGTCGATCCTGCTGGTGTCTCCGATGAGACCGAGAACGGTGTATTCATGCCCTTCGGAAATGTGGACGTCAAGCCCCTGGGCCTTGAGCCAGCCGATAAGATGTTCCTTCTGTTCGGCGGTCGCGTTTCTTTTAAGTACCGTGATCATTTAATTTTCTCCCCTTCCGTGGTGTTGAAACAAAAAAAATATAAGGCCGCACCGGAGTGATCCGTGCGGCCTCAGAAAACTAAACAACGGAGGTCATTTTCCTCTTTTCTTCGCAGCACAAATCACTATTACTTCCGAAAAAAGTAATAGAACCAATAATATGCCGCAAAGGAGAAAGAAGACGCCATTTTTATGCCTCCCGGAACGCCGTTTGCGTTCCTTTTTGAATATTTTATCACCGAATACACGCTTTGTCAACAGCAATTCTTCAAAAAATGTTCGTCCTGCTCCGGGCGCGGGTTTATTCCGTCCTCAGCGCCTCCACCGGATCTTTGTTCGCAGCCACTCTCGACGGGATAAGACCGGCGATAAACGTCAGGATCACGCTGATGAGAACAAGTATCACTCCGCCCCGGAAAGGAAGTACCGCGCTGAGGCGGGAGATCCCGCTGAGTTTGTGGATGATGAGGTTTATCGGTATCGTCAGAAGTACGGTGACGGCGATCCCGAGAAGACCCGCCGAGAAGCCGATGATGACCGTCTCCGCATTGAACACGCGGGAAATATCGCGCTTCGACGCGCCGAGGGAGCGGAGTATGCCTATCTCCTTCGTCCTCTCCAGCACGGAAACGTAAGTGATGATACCTATCATGATGGACGAGACCACGAGGGATATGGCGACAAAGGCGATGAGAACGTAGGTGATGGCGTTTATCACGGTGGATACCGACGACATGATGAGCCCCACGTAGTCCGTATAGGTGATCTTCTGATCCTCGCTTTCCACCTGCTCGTTGTATTGGTGGATCAGATCGTTCAGCTTATCCTTGTCGGAGAAGCGGTCGACGTATATCTCTATTCTGTCGGGCGACGCCTCGTCCACGTATCCGAGCTTTTTCAGCGTATCATTGTAGGTCGTGCCGGAATACTCGTCGGGAAGATAATCGTCGTAAAACGACTTTAAAACGTCTGTGGGCACGCTTTCCGGGTCGAAGGACGCGATGATCTCCTCGGGAGTCATGCTGCGCAGCGTTTCCTCGACTTCTTCGGCGTACTCCTCCATGACCTTCTGCATCATGAGAGCGCGGTAGGCGTCGCCTATATCCTTATCGCTCATTTTAGAGATATAGTCCTCCACTGCGGAGGTGTCAGTCGTTCCCATGCGCTCCGCATAGGCGGCAACGAGGAGGGCCTCGATCTCCTCTCTCGGAGGAGCGGCGCCTTCGCCGGCGACGGCGGAGTTCACGTATTCCTCGGGAGGTATGGTCATCAGGGCGGCGTACGCCCTGACCTTGTTCTCCCCGCTGAGGGAGTTGAGGTACTTCATGACCATGTTGAGGATGTCCTCATCGGTCACTTCACTTTTATCCCCGTTTTTGAAAGGAAGACCGGTAATGACGTCGGTTTCCTTATCTGCAAGCTGTTTTTTTACTATATCGCTTTCCAGAGTCCGTTCCATAACGGTTTTCGTCAGCGCTGACGTGTAGCACAGCATCCCGAACTGACTACCCGCGCCGGCGTCGGACGGCCTCGCAATACCGACTATATGAAGAGGAATGGCGATCTCTTCGCTTCCGTACAGATATGCCAGTCCCGTGTCCGTCGCTGACAGGTCGACGTACGTCCCGTCCGTCTGCAACTGATACCTGTCGGCAGAAGTCACGACGACGAACTTCTTTGCCGCGATCTCATCATATGTCCAGCTGTCGACCGACGACTCGGCGGGCTTCTCGAAGGAAATGGCGGACGAAACGACGTCCAGCATTTCTCCGTAGGGCTTGAATCCGAACGCGTACAGAACG
>JAFWWR010000218.1 GCA_017518025.1 Clostridia bacterium | reverse complement strand
CGGTCCGCCTCCCGCAGGAGATCGTACAGACTGTGGCAGTACGTCAGGTCGTCGTCCCGCTCTCCCGCCGTCAGAACGGTGCAGGAAAAGCGGTCTCTCATGGTCTCCGCGGCGATGACGCCCTTTTTCTCCTCGGGGTCGCTCTCCACCATGGAGATGAACTTATCGAGATCGCCCGTGGCGGGGATCACCTCGGCCGCGGGGGAATAGTGCTTATACTTCATCCCGGGGGAACGGGGCTTGTCCCCGACTTTCTCCGGGTCGGTCACCCCCTCGGGGACCGACGCGCCCCGGGTCACCCCGTCGAGCATCTCCGCCGTGACGGCGCCGGGCCGCAGGATCGTGCAGCCGCCGTCCGGATCGAGGGCGATAACGGTGGACTCCACGCCGATGGCGCACTCTCCCCCGTCGATGACCATGTCGATCCTGCCCGAAAGATCGTCCATAACATGGGACGCTTTCGTGGGTGACGGACTTCCCGATCTGTTGGCGGACGGAGCCGCCACGGGGCATCCCGCCGCCGCGATCAGCGCGCGGGCGATCCCATTCGAGGGGCACCGCACAGCCACCGTGTCGAGCCCGCCGGTGACGGAGGGGTCGATCACGTCCTTTTTCGGTAAAATCACGGTGAGGGGGCTGGGCATGAACCGGTCCGCCAGCTTGTAGTAGAGCGGGCAGGTGACGGCGAAGTCCTCCGCCTCCTCCGGCCGCGACACGTGGACGATCAGCGGGTTGTCCGACGGACGTCCCTTGGCCTCGTATATCTTTTTCGCCGCGCCGGGATAGTACGCCGACCCGCCGAGACCGTAGACGGTCTCCGTGGGGAACGCCACCAGTCCGCCGCGCCGCAGTATTTCCGCCGCCTCGGAGAGGATCGCGCCGTCGGCGGTCTCGTCGCCGGTGATCCTCACGAGACGTGTGTTTATCGTTTCCATATCGTTTTGATCAAAGACCTTCTTTGAGTTTTTCCGCGGTGTCCGCGGTGATGAGCGCGTCGATCACCTGATCCATATCGCCGTTGACGAAGGATTCAAGGGTATAGAGCGTCAGTCCGATGCGGTGATCCGTCACCCTTCCCTAGGGGAAGTTGTAGGTCCTGATCCGCTCGCTTCTGTCGCCGGAGCCCACCTGGGAACGGCGTTTCGACGCGATCTCGTCCGTCTGCTCCCGGAGCTTCATATCGTAGAGCTTCGCCCGGAGCAGCTTCATCGCCTTGTCGCGGTTTTTGAACTGGCTCCGCTCGTCCTGGCACTCGATGACGATGCCGGTGGGCTTGTGGATCATTCTGATGGCGGATTCCGTCTTGTTGACGTGCTGGCCGCCCGCGCCACTGGATTTGATGGTCTCGATCTCCAGATCCGCGGGGTTTATCTCCACCTCCACGTCCTCCGCCTCGGGCAGGACGGCGACAGTCGCCGCTGAGGTGTGTATCCTGCCGGACGTCTCGGTCTCAGGGACCCGCTGGACACGGTGGACGCCGCTTTCGAATTTGAATCTGGAGTACGCTCCCTCTCCGGACACGGTGAAGGTGATCTCCTTATATCCGCCGAGACCGGTCTCGCTGCAGTTCACTACCTCGGTCCTGAATCCCTTTGAGTCGGAGTACATTGTGTACATTCGGAACAGCACTCCGGCGAAAAGCGCCGCCTCTTCCCCGCCGGTGCCGGCGCGGATCTCCACGACCACGTTCTTGTCGTCGTCGGGATCCCGGGGCAAAAGGAGGGTCCGAAGCTCCTCCTCAAGGACCGGGATCCGCTTTTTCAGGGCGCGGTATTCCTCCAGCGCCATGTCCGCCATTTCCCGGTCGTCCTCGCCGGAGAGCGCCAGAGCATCCTCCGCCTCGGAGGACACGCGGACGTACTCACGGTACTTTTCCACCGTGGGGAGAAGATTCTTGCGCTCCTTCATCAGTTTCGTGTACCTGCCGACGTCGGTCGCCGCCGCGGGGTCGGAGAGCTCCGCCTCGATCCGCTCGAACCGCGCCTCCACGTCCTTCAGTTTTTCGATCATGTTATCCTTCGGGGATCAGTATGCGCAGAACGCGGAAAACGCCTTGTGCGCCTCGTACAGGTCCGCCTTGGAGATCAACTCGAAGGGAGCATGCATGGACATGACCGGCACGCCGAGGTCGATGGTGTCGATGTTCATCTTGGAGATG
>JAFWWR010000217.1 GCA_017518025.1 Clostridia bacterium | reverse complement strand
GAGCGAGGTCACCAAGCCCGCCACCTGCGAGGCCAAGGGCGAGACTACTTACACCGCAACGTTCGCGAACCCGGCGTTTGCAAAGCAGACGAAGACCGTCGAGACTATTGAAGCGACCGGTCACGCATGGGGTGAGCCGACCTACACCTGGTTGGACGACAACAGCACGGTCACGGCGACCCGCGTGTGCAAGAACGATCCCGAACACGTAGAGACCGAGACGGTCAATACGACGAGCGAAGTCACGACTGAAGCGACCTGCGAGACGAAGGGAAAGACGACTTACACCGCTGAGTTCGAGAACGAAGCGTTTGCGACACAGACGAAGGAAGTCGAGAATGTTGACGCTCTGGGTCACGACTGGGGCGAACCCGTATGGGAGTGGGAGGACGACTACAGTGCCGCCACTGCGACGTTTACGTGTGAACGCGACCACGATCATGTCAAAGTTAAGGTTGCCGAAATCACTCCTTCACAGACGGATTCAAAGTTGATTTACACCGCGACAGTGATCTTTGAAGGTCAGTCTTATACCAACGTGAAGGAAGTTGCCCGTAAATACACGGTAACGTTCGTTGATGAAGACGGAGAAACGATTCTGAAAGAGGCGACCTTGTATGATTACGGTACTCCTGCCGCAAGTATTAAAAAACCCGATGATCCTTCGAAGGAGGCGACGGCGCAGTACACTTACGAGTTCGACGGCTGGGATCCTGAAATTGCGGATGTCACCGGCAATGCGACATACACCGCAACGTACAGCAGTACGGTGAACAAGTACACGATTACCTGGATGAACGGAGAAACCGTTCTTGAAACGGATGAGAACGTACCTTACGACGAGATGCCGCATTATGACGGTGATACTCCTGAGAAAGAGGGCGACGATCAGTATAGTTATGTTTTTGCCGGATGGAATCCTATTCCTGTCAAAGTAACAGGGAATGCCACTTATTTCGCAACCTTTACTCCGGAGACAAATAAATACACAGTAACGTTTGTTGATGAAGACGGAACAGTACTCAAAGACGCAGTTGCGTATGAATACGGAACACCCGCCGCAAGTATTGAAAAACCCGATGATCCCACGAAGGAGGCAACAGCGCAGTACACATACTCTTTTGTCGGATGGCAACTTGAAGGATCTGATCACTTCCTCACCGAGGATGACACGGTTACCGGACCGGCAACTTACGTGGCGACATATTCGTCAACAGTTAATCAGTATACTGTGACGTTCGTAGATGATGACGGAACAGTACTCAAAGACGCAGTTGCGTATGACTACGGAACACCCGCCGCAAGTATTGAAAAACCCGATGATCCCACAAAGGAGGCGACGGCGCAGTACACGTATACTTTCGATGGATGGGATCCTGTGATTAAGGAAGTTGTTGAGAATGTTACCTACACGGCGACGTATTCGTCCATCCTTAACAAGTACACGATCACCTTCAAGAACGAAGACGGAACCGTTCTGAAGCAGTCTGATTACGACTACGGTACACCTGCAGATGACATCGTGAGACCGGATGATCCCACGAAGCCTGCCGATACGGGCAAATCCTACCAGTTCACCGGATGGCTGCTTGAGGGATCTGATCCTGAGCACTTCCTCGCCGAGGGCGACACGGTCACCGGACCGGTCACCTACACGGCGCAGTTCAAGCTTCGCAACTGCCTGAACATCCACAGGGATGCGGCGGCCGAGCAGGACTTCCTGTACGTCATCAAGGGCAAGGGCAACAGCAACGTCAACACGCAGGTCGTTCTCCGCAAGGGCGAGAAGGACGTCTACGTAGTCGGACTGCCCGATGGCGATTACACCGTCACCGAAGTGGCAACCTGGAGCTGGCGGGTCACGCCGGTCAACAGGATGCTGACCGCCACCTTCTCCGCGGATGCGAACCGCGTTACGGTCACGTTCGGCGCATCGAGTGCGCTCACCAAGTGGCTCAACGCCTTTGCATCAGTGGTGAACGTCATCACCGGCACAAACGGCTGATAAACCGAACCGTTTCTGCGCGGGAGCTGAAAGAACAACGAAAAACCGGTCAGACTGACGTCTGGCCGGTTTTCATTTGGTACATATTAGCGAAAAACGGAGGCTGCTTCTGCAGCCTCCGTTTTGATATGCCGGCAGATCGCCTTATCTTTTCTGCTGAAGAGTATAATGCACGTCGTCCGCCTTTTCCTCGTCGGTGTACTTGCGGAGAGTGTTGATGGTCTCGCCGTTGTTCCACTTCCTGTCGCCCACGTCGTCCGTCGTTCCCATGACGGTGATGTTGAGCTGCCTGTGACGGGCCCTGACGTGGTCCCAGTCCACGAAATAGATGTGCGCGAACTCGCCGCCGTCGAGGACGCCGTCCTTGATGGTCATGACTTCGGACCTGCCGAAGAAGACCGAGCGCAGGTGTCCGTCCGTGTTCATGCTGGTGAAGTCGCCGGGCTCGTTCACGTGGCGGCCGAACTTCAGATGGATCGGTCCGGGATGGCGGTACTGCCCCTCGTCGGCGAAGTCGGGGATCATTTTTCTCATGATGTCCAGCAGATCGTGCTGGAGATACTCCAGATCGAAGCTGTCCACGTCGTGGCTGCACTCCTGGATCATGACCGAGCAGGTGGTGTGGTGCGACGCGATGGTCACCGTTCCGTTTTTGATACCGGACGCCGCGACGATCTCGATCACTTCCTTCGACACATCGTGAAAGGTGGGTACCCAGCCGCGGGACTGCAGTTCAAGCTCCTTCTGATAAACCTTGAATTCCATTTTTTAGTCCTCCGTAAAATTATTTATTATTCAGTCTTTCTCCGACCGCTCCGCCGGGGTGGATGAGAGCAAACTGTTCGTTTTTAAAGCCCGTCTCTTCGATGAGTATCGTCTGAAGGACGTGGAAGATCACTCCGAGGGAAGTGGACGACGTGGTCCCCTGACAGTTGTATCTGTCGGTCTCGCGGTTCACGTGCTGGTGGAGCACCACGTCCGCGCCCCTGGCGATGGGGGAGTCTTCGTTCTCGGTGACGGCGATGATGCTTACCCCTTTTCTCTTGCAGATCTCCATGATCGGCAGCAGCTCCGCTGTCCTGCCGCCCCGTGAGGCGAAAAGACATACGTCCCCCTTCTGCAGGTACCCCGTGCCGCCGTGCACCGCCTCGGCGGGGGAGATGAACTTCGCCGGCTGCTCGATGCAGCACATGAGATGGGCGAAATGCCGGCAGAGGATGCCGGAATGACCGCAGCCGGTAGCGCCGATGCGCTCCGCGTTCTTCAGCAGCTCCGCAGCCTTGGAATACGCCGCCTCGTCAAAATATTCCGCCATCTCCTTTATACATTCCGATTCCGTGACGAACGCCGCCTTAGCGGCGTCAAGCGCTTCTTTTTTCATTGACTCAGCCGTCCCTTCATTATCGCAAACGCTTCTCTTTCTCCTGCAAAAACACCAGTGCCGATCCCGCCGAGCAGGCAGGAGCCCACGGCTCCGGCGGACTGGCCGTTCACCACGTTTATCTTCTGACCCATGACCTCGGATATTATATCGACGCTTACCGCCGAGTTGGTTATGCCGCCGATGGCGACTATCCTGTCGGCGCGCAGTCCGATCCCGCGGAGTTTCGCGAGATTGTCCTTCAGCAGGTACGCCGCGCTCTCGATTATCGCCCGGGCGATATCGGGGCCGTCGTGACCCGCGGCTCTCTCAAAATCGCCGTCCGAGAAATCGAATCTCAGCCCACCGCAGCCCGGCTCCCCCCGGGCGGCAAGCTCGTCGAACGCCGCGTAAGTTATATTGCCGAAAAACCGCCGGCGGAGCGCGTCGATCTTGTCCGACAGGGACGCGACCGACTCCATAACGCACCAGGGCGTGCCGCCGATCATGAATTTGTCGACCAGGCCGCCGGTGGAAAGCGCGAACTCCCTCGAGACGACGGGGAACAGCTCAACCCAGGACGTGCCGCAGGAGAGAAGCAGATCGCCCTCGTCGAACACCCCCGCGCCCAGCGCGCCGGAGGGGTGGTCGAAGGAGCCGAGGACCACTTTCGTCTTCCCGTCAAGCCCCAGTTTTTCCGCCTCGTCCGGCAGGACCGTGCCGAGGACGTGTCCCTTCTCAAAAATCGGCGGGAGCATCTCTTCCGTCAGCCCGAATTTGTCGAGCAGGGGCTTATAATACACGCCCTTTTCCTGATCTATCAGGTAAAACGGAGTCCCCATGGAGCGCGACACGCCCCATTTTCCGGTCAGGCGGAAGTTCAGGTATTCTGCGCTCATGGTGAGGATCTTCGTTTTCTCGAGGATATCGGGCCGGTGGAGTTTAATCCACGCCAAATCCGCGGCGGGCATCCCGCCGAAGAAATCCCAGCCGATGATCCCGTAGATATCATCCTGTTCTTTTTTCGTATAAACCCGGTCCAGATCCTCCTGCGGTATCTCCGACTGCCAGCCGATGATCCGCGTCAGAGGATTGAGATCTTCGTCAAGGAACAACGGGTTTCCGGAGGCGCAGCAGGAGCAGACTGCCGCTATCCTGCCGTCCGCTTGGGCAGACAGCTCGCGAATGACGTCACAGCAGGCCAGGACGAAATGCTCCGGCTCGAGAAGCTTGAAAAAGCCCTCGAAAACATACCCGAATTTCCTGTCCGTGACCTTTATAATATCGCCGTCCGCGCTCATCAGCTCGCCCTGGACCGCCGACGTGCCTATATCAAGTCCGATAAAATATTCCATAACGTCTCCCCGCTGTTTTATCCAATTTAATTATACGGAAAAAACGCGATTTGTCAATGAAAATCGCAATCAATTAAGCGTTTACATACCGTT
>JAFWWR010000216.1 GCA_017518025.1 Clostridia bacterium | reverse complement strand
CTTTTCGTCGTTCACGGGCGATTCCTTCATGGCGCGGATCAGCGCCACCCGGAGCAGCTCCGCGTCGTGATCCGCCACGAAGGATTTGTCCACGGATATCTCATCCTGATCCTTCACCATTCTCGAACCGAAGGTAGAGAAAAGGCCGTTCATTTCCGCGGCGGCGGCTTTGGCGCGCTTGTATTCCAGCATCGCCTCCACCAGCGCGGCTCGGGGATCCTCGTCCGTCTCCTGCTTCGGCAGGAGCATGCGGCTTTTTATGAGCATCAGCTCGCTCGCCATCACGAGGAACTCCGAGGCGATCTCGATATCGCGGTTCTCCTCCGCGTTGATGTACTCCATGTACTGGTCGCAGAGCAGGGCGATGGGGATATCGCTGATGTCGATCTTGTTTTTCGAGATCAGGGTCAGCAGTAGGTCGAGAGGGCCTTCGAACTGATCCAGTTTATAGCTTATCGTTTCCAAGGTCTCACGCTCCTTTACAGTCCCGGTATCAGCCCGACGAGGTAGTTCATGCCGGAGAAGATCCTGCCGACGAGCCAGCCGAGAGGCGTTGTGACGATCCCGGTATAGAGCAGGATCATGAACGCGAGCATGATGTATCTCTCGTATTTCATCACGCCGAAGTAGTATTTCGGCGGGAGGAACGTCAGGAATATCCTCGACCCGTCAAGGGGCGGGATCGGGATGAGATTGAACAGACCGAGGGACAGATTGAGCCATGCGAAAAGGTAGAATAACGTGACGATCACGTTTGCCACGTTGAATGCGAACTCTGATGTCGTGGGCCCGATAACGGAATTGAACACGGCGATCAGGATTCTGTAGAACAGGACTCCGAAAAAGCTCATGATGAAATTCGACGCGGGTCCGGCGAGGGCGGTCAGGGCCATGTCCCTGCGCGGCTTTTTGAAGTATCTCACGTTGATCGGCACGGGTCTCGCCCATCCGAAGCCGAAGAGGACCATACAGACCGTACCGATGGGGTCCAGATGCTTCAGGGGATTAAGAGTCAGCCGGCCGAGGTTGCGCGCCGTGGGATCTCCGAGCTTCATGGCGACCCAGCCGTGGCTCACCTCGTGTACGGTGAGCGCAAGGAGGATCACCGGCAGGGAGAGCAGAAGTCGAGTTATCCATTCACTCAAAGAAGCGCCGTTTCTAATTAAACTTAAAAGCATGGTTTTACCGTAATCTCCTCAGAAATTCTCTTACTCGTCCAGCGCGAGCATATCGTCGTAAGTCTCGCGCCGCACCGCGGTCTTTATCCCGTCCTTCGATATGAACAGCACCGGCGGGCGCGGAACGCGGTTGTAGTTGGACGCCATGGAGTAGTTGTAAGCCCCGGTCACAAGCACCGCGATCACGTCGCCCCGGGACGGGCGTGCGATCTTCACGTTCTCCGCCAGCAGGTCGCCGCTCTCGCAGCAGCGCCCGGCGACTGTGGTCCCGAAATCAGCCGGAGCGGCGGCGCGGGACGCGTTTATTACGGTATACCTCGACTGATAGAGCGTATACCTCGGATTGTCGGTCATTCCTCCGTCCACGGAGACGTAGTTTCTGAATCCGGGGATCTCCTTAACGGATCCCGCCGTGTAGAGCGTGACTCCCGCGGCGGCCACCATCGAGCGCCCCGGCTCCATGAATATCGTCGGTCTGTCTATCCCGAGCTCACTGCACGTCCGGTCGATCTCACCCGCCACAAGTCTGACGTTGTCCTCATAGGATATCTCGGGATCGTCCTCGGTGTAGCGGACTCCGAAGCCGCCGCCCAGATTGAGGACCATGCCTTCATATCCGCACGTATTTTTTATATGCGCGATGAACCGGAGCATGATGTCGGCGGCGTCGGTGAAGGGCTCGGTGTCGAATATCTGCGACCCCACGTGACAGTGGAGGCCGTCAAGCTCCACGTTGGGGAGCGTCATGGCGAGGCGGACGACCGCCTCCGCCTGACCGGTCTCGATGGCGGAGCCGAATTTCGAATCTATCGACCCTGTGATGATCTTTTTGTGCGTGTGCGGATCGATGCCTGGTGCGATGCGGAGCAGGATCTTCTGCTTCACGCCGTACTCTCCGGCGATCCGGTCCAGCGCAAGGAGCTCGTCGACCCCGTCGGTGACGAAGCGGCCGACTCCCCGGCTGACGGCGTATCTGATATCGTCGTCGGATTTGTTGTTCCCGTGGAAGAAGACGCGCCCGAGATCGAATCCGGCTGCCTCGGCGGTGGCGATCTCCCCGGGGGAGACG
>JAFWWR010000019.1 GCA_017518025.1 Clostridia bacterium | reverse complement strand
GAAATCCGCCTCGACGGCGGGTGGGTGGATTTCATTTCACCGAACGCGTAAGCGTTCGATTTCACCTAAGGGCGAAGCCCGAAGATTTCACCTTTTGCCGCAAGGCAAAAGATTTCACTTTTTTCGACGTTTGGCTCGCATCCGTCCTGCTTGCGCCGAGCTGCGACAAAAACCGACTGAAACAAGGATAAGCTTTCCTTACTTCCGTCGGTTTTTTATTGACTGTCCTTTAGAGCACCACGCGCACGGAGGCGCTTTTCGGTTGCAACAATCACGGAAGTCTGACGGAATAGTAATAATACACGTTCCCGCTGCCGTTGAACAGCACCGGGATGATCCCGTCCTCGAGGGACCGGTTGCGGGAGTTACCCACGGACAGCTTCCCCGGCTCGACGCTGTTCCCGGCGGCGTCGGTCAGCTCCGTCGGAGGGACCTCCTCCGTGAAGCTCAGACCGTCGGAGGAGGAGAATATCCCGAGCATGGTCTTGCCCGAATATCCGTACGTCGGCTGATACAGAATATAGTATTTTCCGCTTTTCCCCTGGGTCATGGCGAACTCGCCTTCCATCTTTCTCGTGCCGTTGTTCGGCAGGAGCGACTTCGGGACCGGCTCGTTCATTATCTCCGTCCCGTCGGCGGAATAGACGGCGTGATAGACGGTCCTCGTGCTTTCGTTGCCCACTTTGTGGGTGTATATCACGTGGAGTCTGTTTTTCCTGTCGAGATACGTGCAGCCCCCTTCTCCGTAATGAGAAATGCTGTCGACGCGGTTTTTGCCGGTGTTCTTGTAGCCCTCCGCGGTGTAGACCGGCTCCCTGACGACTGTTTCAGTCAGGGCCGGCACGTCGGGATCGGCGGCGTGATAAAGATACAGCGCGTCGAAGATATATCCGCTTGTGGACGTGAAATCAAAGCCCGTGAGCTCCTTCAGCCCTCCGATGGTGATGTCGCGCTGGACGACGAAGGAAAAACCGCCCGCCCCGTCGGGGTAACCGTTGATATAGCAGTCACGGGACGGTATGGTGGCCGTGTGGCAGGTGGTGTCCCATTCGCCGGTATTGAGATCGTAATTATACCAGACCATGTACCCCGGCACGTCGCCGCCGCAGTAAAGACCGTAAAGCTTGCCGTGCTTCACGTCAATGATCGGCATGGTGTAGCCGTAACCGTGGTCATAATAACCGGAGGTCTCGTAGAGCGGATTCGCCCGCCCGACGTGAGTCACCTCGTCGGTACTCGTGTCCACCTCGTAGATGCGGAGCCAAGCGCCTCCGCGGCCCCAGGGCCGTTCCTTGTCGTCGGCGAGGGCCGTGACGTACAGTTTACCGTTCTCGCCTCGCAGGACGTTTGGGGTGCAGCTGCCCATGGCCTGGGGATAAACGTCGGTAAAAATGACGCGGCTGCCGGTCGGCGTGATCTTGATCAGCGCGAATTCGACTTCGCCGTAGTCCCAGCTCGGGTGCGCCTCGGTAGGAGAACCGCTCTCGCGGATGAGATACGTGGCGTACGTGCCGTTTTCCGTGCGCACGACGCGCATTTCATGGCCGCCGTGTGTTCCGACCCCGCAGCTTGGGATCGCGCCGTTTTCGTCCCCTACGAGCGCGATCTTCGACACTTTTATGCCGGTCTCCGGGTCATCGACCGAATAGCCGAGGTTTTCCGGCACGGGATCGTCGGGATCCGGCGGAGTGATGCTCTCGATCGCGGTGAGTATCCGGTCGAGGAACGCCGCCACCTCGCACCGCAGCGTCTCCCGCGCGGGAAGG
>JAFWWR010000215.1 GCA_017518025.1 Clostridia bacterium | reverse complement strand
GACCTTGATCCGTTTTTTCCGTATGTACTTATACATAAGCGACGCGGGAAGACCCTCTGTCGCTTTCGTGACGAATTTGTCGAGCCGCTGATCCGCGTCGTTTGAATTGACCGTGAATTTTCTCATTTTCATCCCCCTTTTTCAGGGCAACGGGACGCGTTTTCGCATCCCTTAAACGATTATACTTCAAATCGGTGAAAAACACAATAGCGGCGGTAGAAAAAAGACGGCTTCAAGGTCGAAAAATACACAATTTCGCTGTTGATTTTTAATATGCCGTATGATACAATATATTGGATAATGGTGCGGCTCGCAGAGGGGAGGGACTTTTGATGGGCACGGTATTCAATATCCAGAAGTTCTGCCTTCACGACGGCGACGGGATCAGGACCAACGTTTTCCTCAAGGGATGCCCACTGAGATGCATCTGGTGCCACAATCCCGAGGGTCTCGAGAGGACTCCTTCCCTGTCGCTGAGCGAGTCGAGATGCACCGGTTGCGGCAGGTGCCTGCCCGGATGCCCGGCAAGGGAGATAAAAGACGGCAAGGTCACGGTGGACCGGTCGAAGTGCACCCTCTGCGGGAAGTGCGTCAAGGCGTGTCTTTCCGGCGCCTGCGAGATCATCGGCAAAGAGAGAGACGCCCGTGATGTGATGCGCGAGGTGCTGAAGGACAAGATCTTCTTCGACAACTCAGGCGGCGGGCTCACGGTATCGGGCGGCGAGCCGTCATATCAGCCGGAGTTCACCCTGGAGCTGCTGCGGATCGCAAAGGACGCGGGGATCGGCATCGCGGTCGAGACCTGCGGAGCGGGAAGCCGCGATTTTTACGAAAAGGCGGCGGATCTCGGCGCCACGTTCCTCTACGACCTGAAGTGCATGGATCCCGTGAGACACAAAAAGTTCACGGGAGCGGACAACGGGAAGATACTCGACAACCTTGAGTATCTGTTCTCGAGGGGCGCGGACGTGATCGTCCGGATCCCCCTGATACCGGGTGTGAACGACACCGACGGGGATATAGACGCGCTGTGCCGGTATCTCACGGATCACGACAAGAAATACAGATACGCCGAGATCATGCCCTACCACAAGCTCGGCGTGGGCAAGGCGAGAAAGATCGGGACGGCTCCGGCTCACGAATCCGAGAACGCCACGCAGGAAGAGATCGACCGGTGGGTCGCCCGTTTCAGGCAAAACGGGATCGACGTCCGGGTATCCAAATAATTAACACTGGGAGGTATCACAATGGAACTGAAAGACTACAGCTTTGACCCCATGACTTTCGCCTTCTTCGAGAACGAAGACGAGGAGCTTGCGGAAAGAGTGGGATACGCGCTGAGGGAAGGCGCTAAATATTTTAATATCACGTTCGGGAAGAACATCCTCGCAACCGTATCGACCTGGCCGGAGGACGAAGGCGCCACCTTCCATTTCTCGGGCGGGCTCGGCTACGACAGGCAGGACGACGAGGCAAATCTCGAAAAGTACCCCGAAATGAGGGAGCAGATCCTGAAATACCGGGAGAAATACGATCCCTATATGAGGGCGGCGCACTGTCTTTTCCGCTCGAAGGAATATACCGAACTCAACGAGGCGGGCGCCCTTTGGGGCGGCAACTGGGGCGGCCATTCCAATCCGGATTTCGGCCGGGTCATCAACCTCGGCACGGAAGGGATCCGCGAGATCATAAACAAGTATAAGAAGATCAACACCGAGGACAGCGACTGGTTCTACCGCGGATGCGAGTACGCCATGGACGCGCTGGACATCCTCGGCGACAGATTCCACGCCCTGGCGCTGGAAGAAGCGGCAAAGTGCGAAGATCCCGCCGACAAAAAGAGATACGAGGCGGCGGCACGCGCCTTCGAGGTGGTGCCGAGAAAGCCCGCGTACGATTTCACGTCCGCGTGCCAGGTCTTCTGGATGATATTCACCTTCGACGGGATCGACTCCCCCGGCCGTTTCGATCAGTTCATGAAGCGCGCCTACGAGATAACGGAGGACAAAGAGGAGGTCGCTGATGTTCTCGCCCGTCTCTGGGAGGTCTTCCACGACACGAGAACGTGGAACCTCTGCCTCTCCGGCTCCGACGAGAACTGGAACGACGATACGAACGGGCTGACCTACGATATACTGAAGCTTGCGGCGGAAAAGAAATACCAGACGCCGAACATCACCCTGAGAGTCCACCGCAACACGCCGGAGAAACTCTGGGACGCCATCGCGGACACTCTCGCCACCGGCATCGGCATGCCCGCCCTCTACAACGACGAGGTCATGTGCCCCGCCCTTGAGAAGATCGGCATACCGCCCTGCGACAGCCACCTCTACTGCATGAACGGATGCAATCAGGTGGACATCATGGGCAAGAGCCACATGGGTCTCGAGGACGGCGAGGTCGTCTTCGGCAAGTGCCTTGAATTCGCCCTCCACAACGGTATCAACGCCATGGACGGCAAGGATATCGCCCTGCACACCGGCGACCCGAGAAAATTCGCCTCCTACGAGGAGGTCGAGCGCGCGTTCATGCAGCAGATGGAGTACGCGACATTCCACAGCTGCGAGGCGGCCAACGACGCTCAGCACGTGAGAGCCACGTTCCAGCCCAATCCGTTCCGTTCATGCCTCATCGAGGGGTGCCTCGAGCGCGGTATCGATTACCGCAACGGCGGACCGCTCTACG
>JAFWWR010000214.1 GCA_017518025.1 Clostridia bacterium | reverse complement strand
GGACTCCGGTGAGATTTTCCCTTGTCAGTTCGGTGACCCGGTCGAGAGCCGCCTGGGATCTCTTGTAGACCGGCACCGACGACAGCACCACCGCGAGCATCACGGCGGCCAGCACCAGAATGGTGGCGGTGAAGATCAGGGCGACGGGTACGTTTATGGTGAACGTCATGACGGCAGAGCCGACGACGATGAAAGGCGAGCGAAGAACGAGGCGGAGCAGGATGTTGAGACCGCTCTGGGCCTGGTTCGAGTCGGCGGTGAGCCGGTTTATCAGCGTGGGGATCCCGATCCCGTCGAGATCGGAGTACGACATCCCCTGGATCTTGTGAAAGACGGCCTCGCGGACTCCCGTGCCAAAGCCGGCGGAGGATTTTGCGGCGAAATACTGCCCCGTGACGGAAAAGCCGAAGCCGACGGCTCCCAGCAAGACCATCAGGCAGACCATCCGGATCACGTAACCCCGGTCGCCGGCGTTGATGCCCCGGTCGATGATCCCCGCGACGACAAGAGGGATCAGCAGCTCGAACACCGCTTCAAGAAACTTGAAAAGCGGGCTCAGCACCGTCTCTCTTTTGTATCCCCTGAGGTATTTGAGAAGTGATCTCACGGGCAATCCTCCGGTAGTCGGGTCGTGGAATCCGTACGTATACTATATCTTATTTATTCTACCACAATGCGGCGGTTTTTTCAAGTCCGCGGCGACCGAAGAGAAGAAAAGCCGCCCCGCGGAGTCCCGTCCGCGGGGCGGTCGTTTTTATCTCATCCGTTTCTTATCGAAAGCGGGGTTGTATCCGTAGAAGTTTCTGAAGTCCATGTTGTCCTGGGCGATCCTGAGTCCGTCGCCGAAGCGCTGATAGTGGACCAGCTCCCTCTCCCGGAGGAACTTCAGCGGCGCGCAAACGTCGGGATCGTCGATGAGGCGGAGCAGGTTGTCGTAGGTGACCCTCGCCTTCTGCTCCGCGGCGAGTTCCTCGTTCAGATCGGCGATCACGTCGCCCTTGACGCCGATATACTTGGCGTCGAAGGGCACCCCCGCGGCGGACGCGGGGTAGACGCCGGCCGTGTGATCCACGAAGTAGGCGTCAAAACCGGACTTTTTTATCTCTTCGGGGCTCAGATCCCTCGTGAGCTGGCTGAGGATCGCGCCGATCATCTCCATGTGCGCCAGTTCCTCGGTCCCCACGTCGGTCAGGATCCCCGCGACCTCCTTATAGGGCATGCTGTACCGCTGATTCAGGTATCTGTTCGCGGCGCCGGTCTCTCCGTCCGGACCGCCCAGCTGGCTGATGATTATCTTCGCCAGCTTCGGATCGGGTCTCTTTATCTTCACCGGATACTGGAGTTTTCTTTCATATATCCACATATCGGAATTCCTTTCGTACAAGTTCAGCTCATGCTGTCGTATTCCCAGGGCCACGGATCGGCGGTCCAGCGCCAGTCCCTGCCGCCCGCGCCGAAGATCGTCAGCGGTCCGTATCTCTTTTCATACTTCTCCGTCGCCTCGGCGAGCTTTCCGTTCCACTTTTCATAGAACTCCATGGCGCGTCTGTCGTCCGGGTGCCCGTCGAGGTAGAGCGCCGCCTCGTACACCGCGAAGGAATATGCTCTGATCTGCTTCATCAGGTATTTTTTGTCGTTCATTCCGTTTCTCCTTTCCCCGCTCCGGTCATCTCTGCACCGTGCATCCGCCGCAGGCGGCGGGATAGAACGGGAGATCGAGTGCGGCGAAGATCGTCCCGCGCTCGAGTCCCTTTTCGGGGTCGTAGACGTTCTCCCATTTCTGCAGGGGCGAGTAGACCATGGCGAGAGGGGCTCCCTCCAGCGCGGGAAGGCGG